>JAICHN010000258.1 GCA_025924845.1 Chloroflexota bacterium
CCAGGTGGAGATTTTGCATCGCTTCACCCTGGGCCGCGGCCGTGCCGGCGATGCCGCGTTACTGGATGAACTTGGCGCGGCGATGACCGATGCCTCGATCTGCGGGCTCGGCCAGACCGCGGCTCTCGCCGTGCGCAGCGCGTTACGTCTGTTCAAGCATCCGGAGGCTGGAGCATAAAGTGCCGGAACCAATAACACTCACCGTTGATGGTCGACAGGTCACGGTGCCGGCGGGCGCCACTCTCCTCGGAGCAATCACGCAACTGGGGATCGACACTCCCACCCTGTGCTACGACCCGGCCCTGACCCCGGTGAACGCTTGCCGCGTCTGCGTGGTCGAGCTTCAGGGCGCGCGCGTGCTGGCGCCCGCCTGCTCACGTCAGGCCGAGGAGGGCATGGTGGTGCTGACCGATACGCCGAGGGTGCGTCAGGCGCGGCGCGTGGTGCTGGAACTGCTCCAATCGTCGGTCGATACCTCCCAGGCTGCCGGCTTGCTGAGCTACGCCGCGCGCTACGGCGCGATGCCGGACCGCCTGGCCACGGGCGCCACGGTAGCCCAGCCGCCCCGGTTGAACGACAACTTGCTGTACGTGCGCGACTACGCGCGCTGCATCCTCTGCTATAAGTGCGTGGAAGCGTGCGGCCACGACGTGCAAAAGACCTTCGCCATCGCCGTGGCGGGGCGCGGTTTCGCCGCCCACATCGATACCGGCTTCGACGTGCCGCTCGGCGATTCCCCCTGCGTCTATTGCGGCAATTGCGTGGCGGTATGTCCGACCAACGCGCTGCAGGGCCGGGCCGAATACGACCTGCGCATGGCAGGCAGATGGGACGAACCGAACCAGCGCCAGGTAGACACCATTTGCCCCTACTGCGGTGTAGGCTGCCAACTCCGTCTGCACGTGCAAGAAAACCGCATCGTCAAGGTATCCTCGCCGCGCGAGCATCCGGTTACGCACGGGTTTCTGTGCGTCAAGGGCCGGTTCGGCTATGAGTTCATGCACGGAGGGAGCAAGCGGCGGCGAGTGGCCGGCAACGGGGCGGAGTGAAACTCATGGTTCGCGGATAAAGGGCAGGCGAGGTGTCTCGCCGCCCGTGTGATACGTTGGAAGCGCGAACACCAAGGAGTGGAAACGTGAGTCTTCCAGCCGCACGATGGGTGAGCCCGCAAGAATATCTGGCCATGGAGCAATCCTCCCCCGAAAAGCACGAGTATCTTGATGGGAGTCTGTATCTCATGGCGGGCGGGAGCGCGCGGCATGCCCTGATCGCCATGAATGTCGCCGCCGCGATCCGTCCTCATCTGCGGGGCGGTCCCTGCCGCCTGTATAGCGGCGACCTTCGCGTACGACCCGATGATCACGCATATTTCTACCCTTATCTCGTAGTGGTGTGTGGGGCGGTTCCTGTTGACACGGCTCTGGAAACGCAGAACCCCACCCTGGTGGTCGAGGTACTTTCGCCCATGACCCGCGGTATCGATCGCCTCGTGAAGTTCCGCCGCTACCGAAATGCCGCGTCGCTTCGGGAGTACGTGTTAGTCGACAGCCAGGAGCCCGTGATCGATGTCTATCGGCTGGAGGACGGCGGGCACTGGAGAGTGCAAAGCTACCAAGCTCCCCAGGCAATATACTTGGCCGCCATAGACTTGAGCCTCGACTTCTCCACCATTTACGAGGACGTGGACTGGAACGCGGCGCCTGAGAGGTGACTGATTCGCGCATGGCAAGACGAAATCAGCACACGACCTGGCCAAGGACAAATCCGTCCGATCCCCTGGCGATGCCGGAGGCCCGTGCCGGCAGACGCTTCGCCCGGGCGGCGGCAACCGCAGCGGCACCTGTGTAGTTGTAAACATCACATTTACACTCGGCATACACGGAGATAACAAATTTCGGATTAGATGAGCACATCACTAAGGTGATGCCTGGCCTTTCCGTTTCGGTAAGGTTGACATAAGCTAGCAAGGAGGGGTAGCGATGCGTGGGACAGCGAGACCGTTGAGACGTATCCTGGGGGCGGGCGCGGTTGCGGCGATGGTTGCGGGCATTGCACTGCCCAATGCCGTGGCGGCATCGATCCACCACAGCACGGGCGCCGCGCATCACACGGCGCGCGCCGTGTGCGAGGCGGCGATCGGCACCTATGGGATTGGCCACGCGGCAAATTCAGCCGGGCCGAATGGTGGAGGGGTTATTTCGGGAACGATCACCCTGGCCGCGTACACCCCGTGCGGCGCTGCAACGACTGGTTCCTTCTCAGCGGCCTGGGCGCCTCCCCGTTCCCATGAGATTGAGCCGATGGATTCATCAAGTACCGGCAGCGGTAACCAGGCCGGAACCCATGGCAACAATCAGGGAAATACCCACGGTAAGGGTAAAGGCAAGGGCGGAGCCGGCGACGCCGATGACGTCCATGGCACCAATCCGGTAACCGGTACGACGACGATCTCGGGCACGAACGTGCTATCCACTACCGCGACGATCTCCATTACCAGCGTGTTGTCGACCACAGGCACCTTCATCCAGGACCCGGCCCATCCGAACAGCCCGGCCGCTGTCCTCGTGAGCGGCAGCGCGACCATTGGACAGCTTGGTTCCGCGTGTCAGACGGCCTGCACGGCCGGCGCGACAGTGGCGGTCACCCAGACGATTACCTTCGCGAATGTTTCGGGTCGGCTCACCGTACACCGGACAGGCAAGTCGACGAAGACTACATTGATGTTCCTTAGTCCATTGAGCGGCCAGGTAAGCGCTCCAGGCCACGGCTTTGTGGGCAGGCCCGTCATCTTGATGGGTAGGCGCGCGAATTCTTAGTCGCCAACTGTTCGATTTCCAGGAGGAGCGGGCCGATAATCGGCCCGCTCCTCGTCTGTTTCCCCTCCATGGCCGGGCCGCGCTGTCGGCGCCGGTGTTCGTCAACCCCGGTCTCCCGGCATCTCGGCTATGCCCGAGCGCCGTGCGCAACTACACGCACAAGGTCGTTACCCGACCTACGGATTAGAGTGGAGGCCGAAGGTGTTGCCGTCCTGGTCCACGAATTCGGCCCAGCCCCCCCAGGGATGCCTGATCGGCTGCTCCGTGAAGTGTACACCGCGACCGGCAAGCTCCTTATGCGCGGCATCAATGTCGTCGGCTTCGAGAATTATCCCGGTGAAGTTGCCAAGCTTCCCGCTTCCGTCGTCCTTCTCCAGGACGATGGCAGTTGCCGACCCGGCGGGCGCCACCGTGAGCCAGCGCATCCCCTCGCCCATTTCGGCGTCCATACGCTTCTCGAAGCCGAGGCGCTCGGTGTAAAAGCGTAGCGCCTCGTCCTGATCCTTTACCTTAACGGCGACGACGCCAATGTGTGAGATGGCCCTGGCGGTGGCTGTGGTACTCATGTCAGGATATCCCTCCTCATTACTCCGCAAGGCACTGCCCATCAGTGCCTTCCCGGTACTGCTTATCTTAGGACAAATGTACCACTCAAACAAGCCGCTTATGCACCGAGTTCGGCCGTATCGAGCGCTCGCGGCCGACCTATGCGAGCGTTCTACTTGCCCCTGACGAAGTCGAAGCCCTTCGGTCCAAAGGCGCGGACGATGCCCAGGTCCCCGGACAGGACGCCTGCCTCGACCCGAGCAGTGCCTGCCGTGTTGGCAATGGCGAAGTAGCCGGCGTTCGCCGTCGCCCTCAGCGTCACCGCGGGCTCACCATTGTCGCCGAGGATGTCGATTGCCCCACGACCCGTCTCACCGTTGGTGGCCATGATCACTTTGGGCTTCTCGTCGCTCCCGTAGATACCCACCGTGCCGCCATTTCCGTTGTTCGCCATCTTGGCCGTCGTCTTGCCTGTCTTGTCGTTCAGTTGAAGCAGGCCGCCATTGGCGGAGGAGCCCATGCCGCCAAGGAGAGTGCTCCCCTGGTAGAAGCGCAACGTGAGTTGATCGTTGTTACCGCCGAGCCGCACCTTCTGCCCGGTCACATCGCCGCCAACCGCCAGCTCGCCACCGGTGCCGGCCTCGGAGGTCTGCAGCGCCGCGACCGGCGCACCACTGGCAGCGTACACCTTCGCGACCCCTCCACCCGTCGCGGCATCCGCGCTCACCGAGAATACGAGGGTTCCCTTGCTGTTGAGCACCTGAAACGGCGCTTTGACGGTGAGAGCCTGCGGCTTGGGCGCCGCCGCGGCCGTCCCAAGCGCCAGTGCCGCGAACGCCGCCACGCCGCAGGCAAGCGGCACGCGGATCACACGCCCCACCCGGGTGGACCAGCCCCCGCCGCGCTCCAGAGTGGCGATGCGCGAACGCGCTCCGGCCAAATCCATCTCCACTGACTCCAACCGCTGCTCCAGCCGCGCGAACCGATCGCTGTCCATGCCGTGCGTCCTCCCTTATGCCGGTCTCTCTCGGAGGCCGACCAATATGCCGCATGAGGCTCGTCCTGCCCAACGCCCTCGCCCCGCCGTTCGCGGCCGACGGTGGCTAGTAACCTCATGTGACGAACACTCTAACACAATTGATCGAGTTGTATGCCAGATCAGATACTATCCCATACTGGATATTCTTAACGGGCGGCAGGATCAGGCCGAACCTCGCGGGCAACCAGTACGTCATTTGTCGTACCCGCCAGATCCGCGTCTACGTCGTTTTGCCTATGCCTGTCTCGGCGTGATGCCCGGTGCGCCGCGACCTGGCCGATGCCAGAATAGAGTCCTCACCTGGACCACCGCGGAAGGAGCGGCAGGCAGGCACGAGACTCGATCAGAAAGGCAGGAAGCACCAATGAGCATCACCGATTACGTCGTCGACATCTTGCTCATCGCGATCATCTTTCGACAAATGCAAACCCGGAAACTCACCCCTCGCTCTGTCCTCTTGCCCGTCAGCCTTATCGTCGCGGCAGGCGTCAACTACCTCCATCCGTTCACGCCGGGCGGAAACGATAGAACGCTGATCGTCCTGCTGACCGGCGCCGGCATCGTGATCGGCACCCTCAGCGGCCTGGCGACCAGTGTGTGGCAAGACCACAATGGATCCGTGGTGGCCCGAGCCGGCATCCGCGCCGCCGCGGCCTGGGTGCTCGGCATGGGGTTCCGCTTCGCCTTCGCCGTCTATGCCGGTACCGCCACGGGCAACGAGGCCATCGGTCGCTTCTCCGCCCAGCACGCCATCACGGGCGGGCAAGCCTGGACAACCGCGCTGGTTCTCATGGCCTTCGGCGAAGTGCTGGCCCGCGTCACCATCCTCCAACTTCGTCGCCTCCAGGTCAGCCGTGTCCAGAGCGAGGCGCCAAACCTGGGGCAAGTGGAAGTTCCGCAGGTACTGTTTCGGTAGAGGTGAAGGCGCCCAATCCAGGGCGGGACGGGTCCGGCTTGCCCACTTTCCTGGACCCCGTTAGAGTGAGGATCAGCGCATGTGGACTGAGATTACGCGGCCAGGAATACTCGATGTCGGCAGCACGGAGGAGGTCGATCCGATGAGCGAGAGAGCATTGGATGCCGCCGGCGAGATCAGCACCCCGATTCGCGTCTTCCTGGTCGACGATCATGGTGTGGTGCGCGAAGGCATACGCACCTACCTGAGCCTAGCCGATGATATTGAGATCGTAGGTGAGGCCGGGGATGGACGGCAAGTGCTCGATCGCCTGGCGCGGCTGGACGCCGCGGACGGCTTGCCCGATGTGGTGCTGATGGATCTGCAGATGCCGAACATGGACGGGGTCGCCGCGACCGCCGCGATCAAAGAGCGCTTTCCCGTCGTGGAGGTCGTCGTGCTGACCAGCTTTATCGACGACGACAAGGTGCATGCTGTCCTGCAAGCCGGCGCGACCGGCTACGTGCTCAAATATGCCGAGGCGCCGGAGCTTACCGCGGCAATACGGGCGGCCTATCGCGGCGCTATGCATCTCGATCCGGCGGTGGCCAGGCGCCTGGTGCAGGGGTTGCGTGGGCCGCACCTGGAGGACCAGGTCGACCCCCTGACCGAACGCGAGCACCAGGTGCTGGTGCTGGTGGCGCAGGGGCAGGCCAACAAGGAGATAGCCCGGGATCTGGGGATCAGCGAGCGTACGGCGCGCACCCACGTGAGTAACATTTTAGCGAAGCTGGGCCTCACCTCGCGCACGCAGGCCGCGCTCCATGCCCTCCGTGAGGGGCTCATTCCGCCTCCGCCAACGGACTAACACCCTGTCAACCATCTATGGTCGCCCCGGCTCCAACGCCACAGTGTCATGATAAGGAAGTTTCTCTTGATCCTGATCCTGAAGTGTCACGGCAAAGGACGATGCGACTAAAGTTGCCGCGGTTCCGGGCATGTCGCACCAGCTTCGTGGGGGTGGTCGCGCCATGACACTTCAGGGCGGCAACCTTCAGGCAAGCGGAGAGCAGCCCGCGCCCGCCCGTCATCAGGTGCATCCATATCTACCGCTCAGGATCTTTATCATTATCGAATATGCCATTGTCATACCCACCTATGCCTACACGTTGCTGGGGCCGGGCGGTCTCTTGCCTCGCGGGAAGGGCTGGGGCGCCGTGGCTCTCTGGACCGCGGTGATCGGCGCTTTCACGCTCCTGCCCCTGCTCGTCCGCCCGCGCATCGTGCGCCGGCGGGCACAGGTCGTCTACCTGGCGGCCTATCTGGGCCTCGCGGCCTGGGCCGTGTGGCTGGCCAATTTCACCACGATCTCGCCCTTCCTCTTTTATCTCGTGGTCGGGGCGGCGACCCTGTTTGACCGGCGCTTTGGACGCATTACGGCGGTTGCCTGCGTCGTCATCGTATACGGAGAGGCATATCTACTGATCGGGCGCCATGACGCCACTGTCTACGTCACCTTGCTGTCCTGGATTGCCGGCCTGGTGTTTACGCTCACGACGATCATGCTCGCCCTGCGTGAGCAGGAGGCGCGCACGCGGTCGGAACAATTGCTCGCCGATCTGCGCGGGGCCAACGACCAATTGCGCGTCTATGCCGAGCAGGTAGGCGAATTAGCCACTCTGCGAGAACGGGCTCGCCTCGCTCAGGAACTGCACGACTCCGTTTCGCAGACCCTCTTTTCGGCAAGCCTGATCGCCGATGCGTTGCCCCAACTTTGGACTCGCCGCCCGGAGACGGCCCTGAATCGAGCGGAGGAGTTGCGCCGCCTC
The DNA here is from genome assembly GCA_025924845.1 of Chloroflexota bacterium. The sequence continues at coordinate 7,126 of JAICHN010000258.1, forward strand.
ACCCGCGGCGCCCAGGCCGAAATGCGTTCACTGCTGCTGGAGCTACGGCCTGCCGCCCTGACCCAAATGGCTCTGGGCGATCTGCTCGGCCAATTAGCCAGGGCAGCCGGAAGCCGTACGCGTGTCCCAATCGCGGTAGTGGTTGAGGGGGCGCGCACCCTGCCCCCGGATGTTCAAGTGGCGCTGTACCGCATCACGCAAGAGGCGCTCAACAACAGCGTAAAGTACGCGGAGGCCGCCCACCTTACGATTACCGGCCGTCTTGAGGAACGATGCGTCTCTATCGAAGTGCGGGACGACGGGGTGGGATTCGATCCCTACGCCGTGCCGGCGGGCCACTTTGGCCTGGGGATCATGCAGGAGCGCGCCGTGATGGTCGGCGCG
>JAICHN010000259.1 GCA_025924845.1 Chloroflexota bacterium
CGTTGATGGGAGGAGGCGCCACCGCGTAGCCCACCCGCCATCCGGTCATGGCATAGGTCTTGGAAAAGCTGTAGATGCTCACGATAGGCGCTTCCGGTGGGGCAAACACGGCGGGACTTACATGCTCGCCCTCAAATACGATCCGTTCATACACCTCATCACTGATCAAGGTAAGGTCATGGCGCAAGGCGAAGTCGACGATCGCCCGCATCGTCGCCGCTCGCCACACGCTGCCGACCGGATTAGAGGGACTGTTAATCAGGATGGCACGCGTACGCGGCGTGAGCAGGGATGCCAACTGGTCAAGATCGGGCTCGAAGCCAAGCTCGGGGCGCAAGGGATAATAGATCGGGCGGGCGTCCATCAGGTGGAGTTGCATGGCGTAGTTCGGCCATCCCGGATCGGGGAGCAAGACATCGCAGCCGGCGGGCGCCGTTGCCAGGAGCGTGCAGGCAAGGGCCGCCACCGCCCCCACCGTCACAATGACCTGATCGGGAGTGGTGGTGATGCCGTTGTGGCGCGCCAGCTTGTCGACCAGCGCCTCGCGGAGCGGGGTGATGCCCGTATTCGGTACGTATTTGGTGAAGCCCGCCCGCGCCGCCGTAACGGCCGCCTCGACTACCGGATCGGGAGTGGGAAAGTCCGGCTCGCCCACCTCAAGATGCAGCACATCGCCAAGCTCCCAGGCCAGATCCATGACGACGCGAATCCCGGATCGGGGCATGGACATGATCGGCTCAGGGTAACGACCGCTCGTGGTCAGCTCGGACATTTCTCGTTCCTCTCCGGCCGGGCCGCTTACCTGATCCTTTTATATGATCCTCCGGCTAAAGCCGGATGGAACGGATTCAAGCCCCGGCATAAATGCCGGGGTTTCCTGCTCGATCATCTCCATCCTTGGCATATCCTGCCCACTCCTATGGGCCACATCTGGAGCCATGGCTAGAGCAAATTACGCGGCGGCATCAGCGTGCGAAAGGCCTGTTCGGCCAGAGCGATATGGGCCTGGCCGTTGCGAATCACCGGGGTCTTGTGGCCGGGCAGCAAAGTGGCGATTTCCAGGCCCGCCAGCCGGCGGATCGTTTGCCGATACTCCCAGATCGAGCAGTCTTCAATCGCTTGCAGGAGGATTTGTCCACCGTGAAACACGGCGTCGCCCGCGAACAACACCTGGCCGTATTCGCCCGCCATGGTAAAGCTGATGTGGCCGGCGGAGTGGCCCGGTGTGTTCAGGGCGGTGAAGACGCGATCGCCAATCCGGATGGTCTGGCCGTCGCCGAGCGCCACGGCGACCGGACGGGGCACCCACTGGTAATCGGGCGGATAGATGCCCGCTTGCTTGGCAAGGTCCAACGAGATGGCGGCGGTGTCGCCACGCTCCATAAAGCCCGCGACCTCCGGAGAGGCCACGACGGCGCAATTATAGCGTTCCTGGAAGTATGCCACGCCACCGGAATGGTCGGCGTGGCCGTGAGTGAGCAGCAGATGCGATACACGCTCGGGTTGGAAGCCGGCGCCGACAATCTCGGCGGCGATCCGTTCCGGTTCGATGCCGGCCCCGCTGTCAATAAGCACGACCGACGCGCCGCAATCGACCAGGTAGACATGACAGTCGAAATCATTGGTCAGGCCGAAGCCCTGCAAGCCGCTCCCTACCAGCCAGATCCGCTCGGTCAGCCGCATGATCCTCCCGCCTTTCTGTTCCATCAGTGATACCCTGCTTGCCGATACACGATCAAGCCGCACCGCGCCGCTGGGCGTGCCTCGCGTTCGTGGGCGAGGCAGTTCCTTTAGGGGCGCGGGACCACATTGCCGATCGGTGGCACATCCGCAAACGCGAGGGGCGCCCACATGGCCGGCGGGCGCCCGCGCTACCCGCCGAAGGATGAGACGGGGAGTGCGAAGAAGAGAATGGCGGCCATGGCGTAGAGCGCCAGAAGCTGCGCACCCTCAAGCCAATTGCTCTCGCCGTCGTGAGCGATATGGGTGAACACGATGACGAGCAGCGCCAGAATAGACAGTTCGACCGGGCTGAAGACCAGATTCATGGGGTGGCTGGTAAGCAGGCTATAGAGGACGATGATCGGCGCCACGAAGGTGGCAATCTGGACCGACGAGGCCGAGGCGATCCCCAGGGCGAGGTCAAGGCCGGAGTCGCCACCGGCGGCGTCTCCCGGCGTAGCGGCGCGTTGGCGAGCCAGCTTGAGGGCGGCATAACCTTCCGCCACGTTCCCCGCGTTGGCGACGATGACCATCCCCACGAACACGTCGGTCCAGCCCAGGGCCTGCCCTACCGACTGAACACTCCCGGTCAGGATGTCCGTTACGGGGACAAGCGCTACGGTGGCGCCCACCAGCACGCCGATGCTCAGCCAGACCGGCCAGGCGCCCTCAGCGGGCGGCGGGTGCTTGGGAGCGAGAGGCGGCACGCTTGCCGGTCTGCCGCCACGGAGCCGCTCCCAACCGAAGATACCGTACACGACATAGGCAAGGTACGACAGCAGCAGTACAACGGCGATGGCGCTGCTGATATGCTGGGTCACAGCACTTGTGACATGGCCGCCCGACAGGGCGCCCACCGAGGGAAACAGGATCGCGGCGAGTACCAGCATCATCAGGACGCTATGGTGGCCCGCCTCGTCCCGCTTGAAGGTAGGGCGACCGTAGGTGAGACCGGCGACCAGATAGCAGAGGCCCATGATGAGCGCCGAGTTGCTGATCAGAGCTCCCACAAGCGTCGCCTTGACCAGGGGGATCAGCCCTTTCTGGACGCCGAAGTAGCCGACCAGGATATCGGGTGCGTTCCCGAATGTGGCATTGAGTAGTCCGCCGATCTTGCCGCCCAGGCGATCGGCCAGAGCCTCAGTCGATGACCCGATAAAGGCGGCGAGAGGAACGACCGCGCCGACCGCGAGAACGAATTGGAGCCCGGCCAGCCAACCAATCGCCGCGGCAAACAGGGCGACGGGCACCAGGACGAGCAGCGCCGCCATGGCGCGCGTCTCTCGGGTCAAGCGATGGGCCTGATCGCCACGAACATAAGCCTCCATCGATACAGCGAGCCGCCGCACGGACGATAACCTCTCGCGTTCTCTCAGCGATCATAGCTCTAGGTCAAGGGATCAGGGCCCTGGCGGCCCCATTCGGTGCGACCTACCGCTTATTGAGACACTGTAGGGAGTCCATAGGCGAGCATGGCCGTTCCTCCATGGATGGAAGAGTTTCACGCCCGATCGCTCTCCTTACGCGCGAGCGGCCGGTACGGATCAGCAAGGGAGGTTGCGCACGTGCAGGGAGCGGCAAGAACGGTTGTCGCATCAACTTCATCGGTGCCGCAGTGCAGCGGCCCAATGAAGCAGGGTACAATCGGTCCGATCGCTACGTGCCGGCCGGCGTTGACGGCAAGCCGACAACCGGGCTGGGCACTGGTGGAAGAGCTATGGAATGAACCGAACCGCGCGGCTCGCGGGAGGCATAGGCTTCGGTTGAGGAGAAAAGGCCGGGATGACCGAAGCAGTACCACCTAAAGGACGGGCGCGGGGCGGCCCGGCTCGTTGGCTGCTGCATGGCTACGCGCCGGGAATCGAGGAAGGTCCCTACAAAAAAGAAAATCCCGAGCACCAGCACCCCTGGTGGCGGGTGATGTGCCTGACCGGGGTTGACTACTTCTCCTCGCTGGGTTACGCGCCCGGCATTGCCGCCCTGGCCGCGGGCGTGCTCGCGCCCATCGCCACCGTCATTCTGGCCCTTGTCACCCTGCTCGGCGCCCTGCCGATGTACCGCTGGGTGGCAGGAGAGAGTCCGCACGGCGACGGCTCCATCTCCATGCTCGAACGTCTGCTTCCCTGGTGGCAGGGGAAACTGTTCGTACTCGGATTGATCGGGTTCGTGGCTACCGGCTTCGTGATCACCATTACGCTCTCGGCGGCCGATGCCGCGGCGCATATTGTCGAGAATCCGCTGGCCCATGGCATTCGGGGCGACGCCGTCCCGATCACCCTGGCCTTGATCGCGCTGCTGGGCGTAGTGTTTCTGCGCGGCTTCGGCGAGGCAATCGGTATCGCGGTCGCCCTGGTCGCGGTGTACATCGCGCTCAACCTGATCGTGATCGGCGATGGGCTGGCGCAGGTGGTGCGGCATCCGCATCTGGTGATTACCTGGCGCGATGCCCTCTCCCGAGCCTACAATTCCCCCCTGGCCATGATCGGCGCGGCCGTGCTGGTGTTTCCCAAGTTGGCCCTGGGCCTGTCCGGTTTTGAGACCGGCGTGCTCGTCCTACCCCTGGTGCGCGGCAAGCCCACGGACGATCCGGCGCGCCCGGCCGGACGTATCCGCAGCGGACGAAAGCTGATCACCACCGCGGCGGCAATCATGAGCTCACTGCTCCTGGTAAGCAGCGTGGTGACCACACTGCTCATCCCGCAAGCCGCCTTCCGCAACGGCGGGCCGGCGGCGGGTCGCGCCCTCGCCTACATGGCGCACCAGTACCTGGGCAACGGCTTCGGGACGCTCTACGATCTGAGCACCATCGCCATCCTCTGGTTCGCCGGCGCCTCGGCCATGGCCGGGCTCTTGAACATCGTGCCCCGCTATCTGCCCCGTTACGGTATGGCGCCGGACTGGACGCGAGCCTCGCGCCCTCTCGTCTTGCTGTATACGGTGATCGCCGTCGCCGTCACGCTCTACTTCCACGCCAATGTCGACGCGCAGGCCGGAGCCTACGCCACGGGCGTTCTGGCGTTGCTGACCTCGGCCAGCATCGCGGTGACCTTATCGGCCCGGCGCCGGGGCCGCGTTCGGGCCACGCTCGGCTTCGGCCTCGTCTCCGTCATCTTCCTCTATACAATAGGCAGCACGATCCTCGGCCAACCTGAGGGTCTAGCCATCGCCGCGGTGTTCATCGGCGCCATTGTGATGACCTCATTGGTCTCGCGCGTATTCCGCACGACTGAGTTGCGCGTGGGCGGCATCGAGATGGACCGGACGGCGCGCCGTCTCGTCGACGAGGCAAGCCGGGGCACGATCCGCCTGATCGCCAATCACCCGGACGACCGCACGGCGCGCGAATATCTGCTCAAGGAACGCGAGCAGCGCGCGGACAGCCACATTCCGCCCGGCGAGCCGGTGCTCTTTCTGGAGGTGAGCGTTACCGACGCCTCCGAGTTCGCGCCGACCCTGAGGGTGACCGGTCACGAGATCGAGGGTTACAGGGTGCTGCGGGTCGAGGGAGCGGCGATACCGAACGCGATTGCCGCCATCCTGCTCTACCTGCGGGACACCACGGGAAAGCGTCCCCATATCTACTTCGGCTGGACCGAGGGCAACCCCCTCAAGTTCCTGGCCCGCTACATCCTCTTTGGAGAAGGTGACATCGCCCCCCTCACCCACGAGGTGCTGCGCCAGGCCGAGCCGGACCCACGGCGGCGGCCCGCCATCCACGTCGGCTGAGTCGCAACCCGCCAATGTATCGCAGGCTGCGCATCTTGAGCGAACGTGTCCGTGACGCATCCTCCACGACTACAGCGCAAAGGATGACCTTGCCTTATGTAGCGGGGCTACGTGGCGGCGACGAGCTTTCCGATGGTGGACATCGGTAGGAATAAGCGGTTCGGGCTATCAGCAAAGGACTCGAAGCCGAAGGAGTAGAAGCAGTACACGATGGAATAAGCCGCCTCATCGGGGCAGAGCCGCGCGACGTCCTAACCGACTACAACTTTTGCTACGTCGAGGATTAACCGTAGAGTGTAGAAGTATCAAAATTTCGTCTTCGAGATCCGGAACGCGACGCACATGTGTCGCATTGCCGCTTTAGAGTGGGATCTGAAGGCTTTGCCTGCGGACGATCCGGCGGAAAGGTGGGGCGGAACAAGTGGAACGGCGGCTTGAAGAAACCAAACGGCTCGGGCGAGTCATCAAGATCGTCGCGATGATCGCCGGCAGGCCAAACTATTGGAACCGAGCGGCACTCGCCGAACACTTCGAAGTGGTACACCGCTCGATCGATCGGGATCTGGAACTACTGCGAGGTCTCGGCTATGAGACCACCCGTTCGCTGCACGGTTACGCTTTCGCACGTACCCCCGCACTGCCGGCCGTGCAACTTTCGCTGCCTGAAGCTATTGCTCTACTGCTCGCGGCGGATTTGGCCCTTGAGCAAGGTACGAGCGACGCCGCGACCCTGGGCGCCGCCCTGGCGCAGCTACAGGCTCAGATGCCGCCGGCTGCTCGCCGTTTAGTACGCCGAGATGTCCCCGCGCAGCAGCCTGGCGCCGGCTCACGCGAGCATCGCCGTAAGATGCTGGAATTACTGCAAGTCTCCTGGTTGGAGCAACGTTGTGTGCGGATGATCTACAAGACCGGATCACGCGACGCCGCCGTAACGGAACGGATGATAGAGCCATATGACGTGTTCCCTTACCAACGGGCCTGGATGGTCGCGGCTTTCGACCATCACCGCGGAGAGATTCGGACGTTCAATGTGGATCGTGTGCAGGCCGCCAAGCTACTGGATGAGACCTATGCGATCCCAAAGACCTACAATAGAGCGACATACCAGGGTGCGAATTGGGGCATTCTGCGCGGGGAAGGCTCGGCTCCGATCCCTATTGCGCTGCAGTTTGACGCCGAAAGCGCTCGGTGGGTGCAGGAGGAGCACCGCGACGAGCGTATGACGTTCGAGGCGCTTCCCGCCGGCATCACGATCGCTCGGATCACCGTCGGGATCACTCCGGAACTGGTGCGCTGGATCCTCTGGTACGGCCCTCACTGTCGCGTGCTTGAACCGCACGAACTACGCACCCAGGTGCGGGCCCTAGCCGAACAAACCGTGGCTTGCCATCAGGACTAGAAAGGAGACCCTATGGACTCGAGCGGATCAGAATTCGATGAATATACCAATTTCTTCATTAAAGCTTCCGGAGGTATTACTCCCTTCCCATACCAAGTGCGGTTGGGCGAGGATCCCTGCCGGCCCGAGTTGCTGCGTGTCCCAACCGGGGCTGGCAAGACGCTTGCCGTGGTCGTGTCCTGGCTCTGGCAGCGCCGCCACCACCCGGATCCGGCGGTGCGGCACGGGACGCCGCGCCGTCTGGTCTACGTACTGCCCATGCGCACGCTGGTGGAGCAGACCCAGCATGTCTGCCGGGAGGTGCTCCATCGGGTGGGCCTTGATGGACCGAGCGGCGCTGGGCTGCATGTACTCTATGGCGGCAGTGCCGACGACGACTGGTCGCTCTACCCTGAACGGGAGGCCATCCTGATCGGCACTCAGGATATGCTGCTCTCCCGCGCATTGAACCGCGGCTATGCCGAGAGCCGTTTTGCCTGGCCGCGCTCCTACGGGCTACTCAACGCCGACGCCCTGTGGGTGGCCGACGAGGTGCAGCTAATGGGCAGTGCCCTGGCTACCACTGTGCAGTTGGCCCACTTCCGGCGCCGGCTAGGTGCGCCGGGGCCGGGCGGGACGCTCTGGATGTCGGCCACCGCGCATACGGAGTGGCTC
>JAICHN010000260.1 GCA_025924845.1 Chloroflexota bacterium
GCCGGTCGGCACCCCGTAAGGACGGTACACTAACAGGCGTTATGCGCTTACCAATAGACGCACAATCGCGCTCGATGATCACCGGCCCCGGCTTTATGGCCGGGGCCGGTCGCCTATTGATTGCCCTGTTGGCGGGAGCGCTGCTCCTCTTCATCGGCTTCCCGCTGATCGCCTTATTCCTCAATACCCCGCCGGGAACGCTGTGGAGCAACTTGCAGACGGAGTCCTCCACCAGCGCCCTGACCCTCAGCTTACAGACTACCGGCGTCACGCTTCTCCTCACGCTCGTCTTCGGCACCCCCGCCGCGTATATCCTGGCCCGGCGCCGCTTTCCTGGTAAGCGCCTGCTCGGCAGCGTGGTAGACCTGCCTATCGTCGTTCCCCCGGCCGTGGCCGGCGTGGCGCTCCTCCTGGCCTTCGGACGGCAAGGGCTGCTTGGCCCTTCGTTGAACGCGCTCGGGATCCATCTTTCGTTCAGCACGGCCGCCGTGGTGATGGCCCAACTTTTCGTGGCCTGCCCCTTCTATGTGCGCTCGGCGCGCGCCGGCTTCATCGCGGTGGATCGCACGTTCGAGGATGCCTCGTCTACCCTTGGCTACGGCGGCTGGGGAACCTTTCGGCGAGTGACCGTGCCCCTGGCTCTGCCCAGCCTGATCGGCGGCGCCGTGCTGACCTGGGCGCGGGCGCTGGGTGAGTTCGGCGCTACCATCATGTTCGCGGGCAACCTGATGGGCGTGACGCAGACCATGCCGCTGGCCGTCTACCTTAATCTGGAAACGGGCGATCTGGATGGAGCGGTGACGCTGTCCGTGGTGCTGGTCCTGATCAGCCTCGTCGTCTCGCTCGTGGTGCGCCTGATCAGTGAATGAGCACGCCGAATACCGTTGGCGAATCGGCACGAACGCCGAGTGCGAAGTGATGTCACCACGATCAACGAGGACGAGCGAGACGCTCGCGCTCCCGGTGGGGTCATAAGTGAATGAGCACGCGCTGGCGGTCAACGTCCAAAAACGGCTGCGCGAGATCACGCTTGCCATGGACCTTCGCTTCGATCCCGGCGTCACGGTGGTGGTCGGACCGAGCGGCGCCGGCAAGAGCACGCTGCTCCGCCTGATCGCCGGGCTCATTCATCCCGATCAGGGGGTTGTCCAGCTGGGCGACCACGTGCTGGACGACACGGCCGCCCGCCTGCACGTCTCGCCTGGACGCCGCGATATCAGCCTCGTCTTCCAGGAATACGCGCTGTTCCCCCATCTCACCGTCGAACGAAACGTAGCCTACGGATTGCAGGCCCGCCGCGTGCCGCGCGCCGAACGAGGCAGACGGGTGGGAGCAATGCTGGAGCGTCTGGGTATCGCAAACCTGGCCGGAGAGCGGCCGGCCCACATTTCAGGGGGGCAGCGACAGCGGGTCGCGCTGGCTCGCGCCCTGGTGCTCGAGCCGCGCGCCCTGCTGTTGGACGAGCCGCTGGCCGCGCTTGACGTACGGACCCGTATCTCAGTGCGGAGCGAGTTGCGCGGCATCCTGACCGACATGACCATCCCCACCCTGCTCGTCACCCACGATTACGCCGATGCCCTGGTGTTCCGCGAACGGATCGTGATGCTGGTGGACGGCCGCGTGGTACAGGATGGGGCACACTCCGATTTGTTGGCCCATCCTCAATCCCGCTTCGTGGCCGATTTCACCGGCGTGAACTTCTTCGAGGGTGATTTGATCGAGCACGATCCTCATCTGCTGGGCCGGATCATCCTACCGGGCGGCGTGGAGGCCTTCGCTCCGGCCGACGGCATCGAACCCGGTCCTGTGAGCCTGACCCTGCATCCCTGGGAGGTGACCCTCTCCGCGCAACCGCCCGCCGGTTCGGCCCGCAATACCTTAGCCGGGACGGTGCGCGAGTTGCTGCCGCTGGGGGGCAGAGTACGTGTGTCGCTGGCTCTGGGCGCAGGCGCTCCGATTCTCGTGGCGGAGATCACCCCTCAGGCGGAGGAAGCGCTCGGTTGCCGCGAAGGGCAGGTGCTGTATGCCGCGTTCAAGGCGACCGCGCTACGCGTCGGCCCGCGCTGATTGCCGCCTACCAGGACCTTGGAATCCGGGAAGCCCTGTATCCCGTAACACATGGTAGATACCCTATGGAGAGGAAAAACACCATGGACAATCTGGACGACCTGCGTACGATGCCCGAGGAATATTGGAAGCAAAAGCTCGACCCCGAGCAGTATCAGGTATGCCGCTTGAAGGGAACGGAACGCCCCTTTACCGGCGCCTTCTGGAATAATCACGAGAGCGGGATGTATGAATGCGTGGCCTGCGGCCAACCGCTCTTCTCATCGGACGCCAAGTTCGACTCCAGTTGCGGCTGGCCGAGCTTCGATGACCCGGTAAACCGCGCAAACGTTGACGTGGTCGAGGATCGCTCGCACGGTATGGTCAGGGAGGAGGTGCTGTGCAAGCGCTGCGGCTCGCATCTGGGCCATGTCTTCCCGGATGGACCACGTGAGACCACTGGGCAGCGGTACTGCATCAACTCGGCGGCGCTAAACTTCCTGCCCGCGAAGTAGAGAACGAGCTTCGCCCGCCGGCGCTACATAAGAAAGGATTCCCGCGAGATGGAATTTCCCGGAGAGGATGCCGGCATAGGCAAGGAAGGGGAGCGGCTGATCATCGAGCTTATCCCGCCAAAATCCCTGTTGACGGTGTTGGCAACCCTCTCGCCACTCGACGAGGACTTTCCCCCGATCCCCGAATTGACCCTCGATCCCGTCGAGCTCTGATGCGTTACCTGCCGGACACCAACTACGCTGGTCGAACCTCGTCCTGGAGACGGATTGTCCCGCCCTGTTCCACGACCGCGTAGACACCAAGGCACGGCTGCGCCGCGCCATCCAGAGCGGGAATCGAGGGCCGGTTGTGCGCCGCTATCGCCTTCAGCACTCCTATATCTTGCGCTAAATCGGGCTGCGGTAGGGTTGGCACCACGCAGCGCGGCGTGGGGTCGGTTATCCGAAGGCGCACCTCGTCCCCCACGAGCAGGGTCCGCCCGACCCAATCGTTCTCCACGAAGCCTGGTGTCCCGGCGGGCGACGCGATGACCAGATTGGGGCGGAAGCGTTCGGCCTCAATGCGGCCGCCAGGATGGAGTGTCCGCAAGTGAGCCAGGGTCGCGGTCGTGAGCAGATGCACCGGCGCATGATCGAGAAATGTACCGGGCGGGGCACCCAGGCCGATCGGGCCGGTGGTGACCGTGTCCCGAAGCCGCAGCCCCGCAATGTCGGGCCAATAGCGATCGATCTCCGGTTTCGGGGGCGGCTCGGCCGACAGCGTCACCGCCCGGTCCAGGAGGACGGAGAGCAGCGCCTCGGCCTCTTCCCGGTCCACGACGAAGCGGCCATCAGGAAGCGTGATGCGGACGGCGGGAGCGGCGGAGTCGGGCGATGTGATGAGGGCAGCGCCACAGTTCAGAAGCCGACTCCATAGACGTGGGTGCTTGGCGCTCACCACTTTGCCGCCTGCCCGGTCGATCAGCGCGAAGGCCCGATCGCCGCCCAGGCCCCGTGTCCTGATCGTCGAGGCATCCAGCGATTCGCCCCGCATCGACTTTACGGGGTAGCGGCGGATCGCCAGGATGGCGCCGAATGTCTTGGTCATAATCCCCCCATCACCACGCATTGTACTCTCCCATCGCTATGCGTATACTGTTAACCGATCCCTGGAACTGAGCGGTTCGTGCCTTCGTCATACCTATTTGACACCTTCGCACGACAACAGAGCCGCACCGCGTGTCCGCCCTCAAGGCGAAGCGGAGCAATAGCACACCGATATTTGGTAGAAGAATCGGGGGACAGGATGATCATTACCAAGATCGAAACCCTGCGGTTGCCGGAGCACCCCCATACGATCTGGGTCCAGGTCTCTACCGACGAGAGCCTGATCGGGCTTGGCGAGACATACTATATCCCCGGCGCCGTGGAGTCCGTCATTCACGATTTCGCGGCCCCCTTGCTGCTCGGGCAATCGGCATTCGACCGCGAAAGTCACTGGCAGAACCTGTTCTCCTACGCCAACTTTTTCGGCTTTGCCGGTGCCGAAATGCGCGCCATCTCGGCCCTCGACATCGCGCTCTGGGATCTGGTCGGTCAGTATCTCGGCCAGCCGATCTACAACCTGATCGGCGGGCGCTGCCGCGACTCGATCCGCGTCTATAATACCTGCGTCAATACGCCGCTCTACGCGGACCTTGATGGGTTTTTGCAGCGGCCGGCGGAATTAGCGGAGTCGTTGCTCGCTCAGGGTATTACCCAGATGAAAGTCTGGCCCTGGGATCAGTTCGCGCCGCAAATGCGCAACTCCCAACCAACCGGCCCCGCCGGCTGGTCCTCGGTCGGCCCGCCCGGACACGACCTCTCGGCCCAGGATCTCGCCAAGGGCCTCTGGGTGGTATCCGAGATCCGGCGTGCCGTGGGCGACCGCATGGAGATCGCCATCGAAGGGCATTCGCGGTGGGATCTCAACGCCGCGTTGCGCATCGCGCGGGCGCTGGAACCGTACGACGTGCTCTGGATGGAAGATATCATTCAGCCGGAAAGCGTTGACGACCTGGCCCGCCTGGTGCGGGAAACGCGCGTGCCGCAATGCGTCAGCGAACGACTGTTCAGCAAGTACGCATTCCGCGAGGTATTGGAGCAAAGGGCCGCGCACATCGTGATGCCGGATTTGATCTGGACCGGCGGCATCACCGAGACAGTAAAAATTGCCACGCTGGCCGACACCTACCATTTGCCGATCGCCCCGCACGATTGCACGGGGCCGGTCAATGTCTTTGCCTGCCTGCATGTATGCATGGCCGCGCCCAACGCCATGGTGATGGAAACCGTCCGCGGTTTCCGCGAGGGCTACTACCTCGATATCGTGACCCAGCCGGTGCTGGTCCGGGAAGGCCGTGCCACGCTCACCGAGGCGCCCGGCCTTGGCGTACAATTGCGCCCGGAACTGCAGGCGCGGCCCGATTTACAGCGCCGTGTCTCGACCATGACGGGAGAGTGATCGATGGACGACACTACCCTCGATCCGACACGGATCGAACAGTACGATGTACCGGCCGGCCACATCACCGCCTGGTGGCTGGGCGGTTCGGGATTCGTGTTCAAAACGACGGGCGGCACGCAAGTACTGATCGATCCCTATCTGTCGAATTCGGTTCAAGGGATCTTTGGCATGGGCCGTGCCTTTCCGCCACCGATCGAGCCGGAACAAGCACGTCCCGATCTGCTGATTGCCACTCACTGGCACGAAGATCACCTGGATCCCGGCACCATCCCGATCATTGCCCGGCACAGTCCTGGTACTCAATTCGTCATGTCACCCAGCGCCATGTCGCGTGCCCTGGGCTGGGGGGTACCACGTGAGCGCATCACCGCGCTGTCGGCCGGTCAAACGATCGAACTTTCGGGCGTGCGCCTAACCCATGTGCCGGCACGCCATGAATCGACGGTGCAGGGCTGGGAGACGCCGGACGCCATGGGCGTCGTGATCGAGGCCGACGGCATCCGCATCTACCATACGGGCGATACCGAATATGACGCGCGGCTTCTGCAGCTGGGCCAGGCGCGCTTTAGCGCCCTCTTGGTCTGCATCAACGGGAGCGGCGGCAATATGAACGCGCACGAGGCCGCCTTGCTGGCCTGGCAACTCGATCCGGCCGCCGTGATCCCGATCCATCACCACCTATGGGCCGGAAGTGACGACGACGCGATCCGCCTCCCCGCCTTGTTCACCCAGACCTTTCATAAACTGGACGGCACCGCCACAGTGATTACGCCGAAAATCGGCGCTCCAATTGATATTGGCTGAATTGGTCCTACTTCGTCTATCAACCGCCATTGGGTGCATTACCCGCGACCGCGGTCGGATGCCTCCGTGCCGGCCTAACCTGGACTATTCATGACGAGAGAAGCTCTGGGAGCGCGCCCATCTTGGGCGGCCCCGTCGGATTCCGGGCGAACGGGGACGGGCAAGACGCCCGCGCTCCCAGAAACAGGGCCGTCCATGCATAATCCAGGCTAAACGTAGGTAATGATGAGCACGTTAGGGTCAGGATCACGCAGGTAGAGACGCCCTGCTTGGCCGGTCAGGCATCGATGCCCCAGCGAAAGGTAGAGAGAATCTCAGGCCCGTTCTCACGGACCACGATCACCCGCTCGGCGCGCGCCCCCACGCCCACTTCCATGCCGCCGTAGATCCCCGGCTCGACCGCGAACACCATGCCCGCCTCGATAGGGGTGCGGTCGTAGGGGACCAAGCGCGGGGACTCGTTCACCGCGGCGCCGATTTGGTGGCCGCAGTAGGGGGTTGCGTCGAAGCCCTCGCCGACCATCGCCCGATGGGCCGCCTCAACCGCGTCGCCGCCGACCGCACCGGGGCGCAGCGCCTCGATCGCCGCCTCGAAGGCTCGCCGTGCCGCGCGAAAGTAGCGCCGCTGTACGGCGGTCGGCTCGGCATCCACGACGAGCGTATTGGTGCAGTCGGCCCAATAGCCTTTCACCCGCACGCTGATGTCTTGCAGCGCCGTATCGCCGCGCCCCAACACACGATCAATCGGACCGCCGGGATACCGCACCACGCTGGTGCGTGGGCCGGTCACCAGCTCGCCCACCACCTGGACTGGTCCCCCTGCCGCCCGGTGCGCCGCCGCGTGGACCCCGGCGTATACCTCAATCTCGGTGCGGCCCGCGCCGTCGATGCAAGCGCGATAGAGCTCCTCTTGCCCCGCGTCGGCCGCGACCACGGCGGCGCGGATCAACGCGATCTCGCGCTCGGTCTTCAACCACCGCGCCGCCTTCATGGCGCCGTCCGCATCGCGTAAGGTGAGCGAGCCGAAGTCGCGACTAAGGAGATCCGCGACGCGTTGTGGCAGGTAGCGCGGTTCGAAGCCCAGTACGGCGCCCCGTGCGTCCGCGCCAACCTCGCGCAAGGCGGTGCGCACGGTATCCAGGAACGCCTCTACGCCGTCGAGCGGCGCGGCGAAGCCGAACGTACCGTAGCTTCGTAGGTCGTCGAGCCGGTTGGCCGGTGCAGCTTGACCCTGCCACGCGTCGGGACAGATCAACATGGCCTTACCATCGGCGACGGAGAGCAGCACGAGCACGACACCTTCGCTGAACTCCCAGCCCGCGTCAATCGGCATAGGCTGATCCCAACCGGAGAGGTAACACACGTTTGAGGGCGCCGCCAGCAGCGCGAAGTCGATTCCGGCTTGGCGCAACGACTGCCGCGCCCGCTCCAACTCTTCGTTGTTCACCCTTTGTTGCATCCCTTACTTTACGGCTCCGGCGGTGAGCCCGCGCACTACATGACGCTGGACGGCCAGATATAAGACGACCGGCAACAGCGAGAAGATCACCCCAGCGGCCTCAAGTTGGTAGAGCTGGATGTCCTGTTCACTGATAAAGGTCGAGATACCGACCCCGGCCGTGTACA
>JAICHN010000261.1 GCA_025924845.1 Chloroflexota bacterium
ACACTACCTACTGGATCGCCTACAACAGCGACGGCGCCACCGACCAGCTCTATTTCGTGGGTGATGGGCGGGGAGAGAACACCTTTAGCACGGCGGTGTCCTTCGGCACCTGGCCGAGCGACTTCCCGGACAGCGCCATCTACGACACGCCGGGCTACCTGCTCTACGCCACGCTGAGCGACAGCGGTGGGGGGACAGCCACGCCCACCGCGACGGCTACCCCCACCGGCAGCCCCACCGCCACCGGCACCAGCACGAACACGCCGAGCAGTACCGCGACGGCCACGGCGACGGCAACCAGTACGCCGGTGATCACCCCAAGCACCCGGACCATCGCCTACACCTACGACGGCCTGCAACGGCTGACCGGGGCGGTGGAATCAGCTGGCAGCAGCTTTGCCTACAGCTACGATCTGGCGGGGAACCGTACCGGCGTCTCCCTCGACGGCAACGCGACCACCACCAGCTACGACGCGGCGGACCAGGTGATAGGCTGGACCTACGATGGCGCCGGCAACCTGACCAACGACGGCACGACCACTACCGGGCAGACCACCGGCTACGCCTACAACGGCGACGGCACCCTGGTGGGCCAGACCGTGAACGGTACCACCACCACCTACACCCAAGATCTGGCAGGAAACCTCACCCAGGTATTGGCAAGCACGGTCGGCCTGACCACCACCGATTACCTCTACGCCGAGAACATCGCACCGCTGGCGGCGACGACCGGTGGTTCCCGCATCTGGTATGGCATTGATGGGCAAGGCAGCGTCCGGCAGAGTCTGGACGACACCGGGGTGGTCCTGGGTGTGCGGAACTACGATCCGTTCGGCCAGATCGAGGCAGGCAGTTCGCTGATCGGTCCATTCGGCTATACCGGCGAACTGCAGGACGCGCCGACTGGGCAAAAGTATCTGCGGGCACGGTGGTACCAGTCGGGTGTCGATAGGCGCGAAACGTGATCCAGGGGGGAGTGGGTGCCGGCAGGGGACCGCTCGGCCGGGGGACGCCGCTTACCCGTGCGCCTGCTAGAATACAGGATGGGAGAAATGGTGCTCGGTGTATAACTGGGTGCATTACGTGGAGGGAGATGCGCGGCATGAGCATTGTGCGCGGCATCACGGTGACTTGGCTTGGCCATTCCACCTTCAAGGTAACCAGTGTGGACGGCAAAACACTCCTTATCGATCCCTGGCTCGCGGGGAATCCTCGCTGTCCAGAGGGAGAGAAGACCCAGACGGATGTCGATCTCATGCTGTGTACGCACGGTCATTTCGATCACATCGGCGATGCTGTTGCCACGGCGAAGGCCGCTTCGCCCACCGTGGTCGGCATTTTTGAGCTCTGCTCCTGGATGGAGCGGAAGGGTGTGCGGAACACCGAGCCCATGAATAAGGGCGGGAGCGTACGCATCGGCGACATCACGGTGACCATGGTTCATGCGGATCATAGCTGTGGGATCACCGAGGATGACGGCAGCATCGCCTATGGCGGCGAGGCGGTGGGGTACGTCATTGAGTTCGAAAACGGCTTCCGGCTCTACCACGCGGGCGACACCGCGGTATTCGGAGACATGAAGCTGATCGGGGATCTCTACCGGCCCGATCTGGCCATGCTGCCCATAGGCGACCGATTCGTGATGTCCCCGCGCGAGGCGGCCCTGGCCGCGCGACTGCTTGGCGTCTCCACGGTCATTCCCATGCACTTTGGTACATTTCCCTTGCTTACCGGTACGCCGGATGCCTTGCGGGCCGAAAGTCCCGAGTTGCATGTGGTAGACCTGGAACCTGGTCAAACTTTGCGGTAGGAACCCGTTCCGGCTCGGTGTCGTCGTTCACGATACCGACCATGGGTGACATTGAATGTGAAGGAGAGTCACGTGCCTGAGCTAGAAACAGCCGTCCAGGGGGCGGAGGTCTCGGCGGACGAAGAGAATCAAGAGGAAGCGAGTTCCGGCAAGCGGGGGGGCGGATTCTTCCGCTTTTTGTTCATTGGCCTGGTGATTGGAGCCGCCATTGCCCTATTCAGCCGGCGGGGCAGCGGCGAGGATGACGAAGACTTCGGCGAGGAGAATTGGATCGAGGTCAAGCACGAGGACAGCGGGACCGGCGCCGCGGTGCCGACCGCCACTCCAGTTTCCCCCGCCAAGCCCGCCACGGAGGCAAGCTCCGCGGGTGAATCCGAGAAGTAGATTCCGTTCCGTTCTGAGCGCGAAGAGACCGGAGGCGAATTGCCTCCGGTCTCTTCGCGCTCGGACGGGTAACCTACCTACACGTCGAAGTACAGGTGATATTCATGCGGGGTGGGGCGGAGTCGTACTTGCGCTACCTCGGTCGACCGCTTGAGGCCGATCCAGGTATCGAGCAGGTCGGGCGTGAACACGCCGTCGGCGAGGAGAAACTCGTTGTCGTTCTCCAGTGCGCTAAGTGCGTCGTCCAGACTACCGGGCACGGAGCGGATCTTCTCGTAGTCTTCCGGCTCCAGTTCATAGATATTGCGGTCGAGCGGTCCCATGCCCTCTTTGGCCGGATCCAGGCCGCGCCGTACCCCGTCGATGCCCGCGCACAGCAGGGCGGCGAAGGTGAGGTAGGGATTGGCCGACGGGTCCGGGGGACGGAACTCGATCCGCTTCGTCTTCGGATTGTGCGAGTACATGGGAATGCGTACGGCGGCGCTCCGGTTCCGGGCCGAAAAGACGAGGTTCACGGGCGCCTCGAAGCCGGGTACCAGCCTGCGATACGAATTGGTGGTTGGCGCCGCGAACGCCAGAATCGCCGGAGCGTGCAGGAGCAGTCCCGCGATGTAACTGAGCGCCATCTTGCTCAACCCCGCGTAACCTGCCTCGTCGGCGAAGAGCGGCGTACCGCCCTTCCACAGGCTTTGGTGTACGTGCATTCCGGAGCCGTTATCTCCAAAGAGCGGTTTCGGCATGAAGGTGGCAACCTTGCCGTTCCGGGCCGCCACGTTCTTCACCACATACTTGTATGCCTGCATGTTGTCGGCCATCTTCAGCAGCGTGTCGAACCGCATGTCAATCTCGCACTGGCCGGCGGTCGCTACCTCGTGATGATGCGTCTCCACGTCAATGCCGAAGTACTCGGCCATGGTCAAGATCATCTCGCCGCGGAGGTCGCTCAGGTTGTCATGCGGAGGGACGGGAAAGTAGCCTTCCTTGTTACGGATCTTGTAGGCTTGATTGCCGCCTTCCTCGGAGCGCCCAGTGTTCCAGTGGGCCTCCGCCGAATCGATGGAGTAGAAGGTGTGGTGAGGGGACGACTCGTAGCGTACGTCGTCGAAGACGAAGAACTCGGCCTCGGGACCGAAGTACGCCGTATCGGCGATCCCGGAGTCACGCACCAACTTTTCCGCTTTACGGGCGATGAAACGAGGGTCGCGGCTATAAGGGATGCGGCTGAGCGGGTCTACCACGTCGCCGATCAGGGAAA
Organism: Chloroflexota bacterium; assembly: GCA_025924845.1. Next base: position 3,450 of record JAICHN010000261.1, read on the forward strand.
GGGTCGGTTCGGCGTGGAAGGGATCGATGTGGGCGGTATCGGGATCGGGCAGGAGGAGCATATCGCTCTCATTGATCTCCTGAAAGCCCCGGATACTGGAGCCGTCGAAACCCAAACCATCGTCGAATGTGTCGGCGTCGAACGCGGAAATCGGCACCGTAAAATGCTGCCAGGTACCGGGCAAATCGGTGAACTTTACATCCACCAACTTCACGTCGTTATCTTGAGCGAACTGAATAACCTCGTTTGGTTTCACGCAAACTCCTCCACACGTAGGGCGCGCCAAAAACGCGGAGCCTCATTGCTCGACACGAATTCGCCGGCGCTGGCGGAGGATGGGCGCGACATCGCGCGGGAAAGTTGCGCCGACATTGGCGCCCGTTCGCGGAATCGTATGCAGGCGTACCACGAACCGTACGGTACGAGCGGCCCTGCCACCGCTGCCTGATCAGCTTGACTTGGTCGCTTGGTGCGCCAAGAGAATTGCTTCCGCCACCTCTTTCATGGATTTGCGAGTATCCATACTGAGCTTTTGAATCCGGCGGAAGGCTTCGGCCTCCTTAAGGCCCTGGGTTTCCATCAGCAAGCCCTTGGCACGTTCGACCAGTTTCCGCACGCTAAGAGCCTCCCGTACATCATCCAGTTCGGCGCGCAGGGTGCGAAGTTCACCGAAACGGGCCAGCGCCACCTCGATTTGCGGCTGCAGATCCGACTGGCGAAAGGGCTTGACCAGATAGGCCACCGCTCCGGCGTCACTTGCCTGTTGCACCAACTCCCCCTCTCCATACGCGGTGAGGAGCAGTACCGGCGCGATGTTTTCCTCGGTCAGCACGCGCAGAGCGGCGATCCCGTCCATCTCCGGCATCTTGATATCCATAATCACGATGTCGGGACGGAGCGTGCGCGCCAAATCCACCGCATGTTTCCCGTCAGCCGCTTCCCCTACCACGTCATAGCCCAGACTCTCCAAAGTTTCGCGCAGATCGATGCGAATGAGCGGCTCATCATCCGCGATTACGATCCGTGTAGCCGAGTTGGGCATGGTACACCTCCTTTCTCCTACAGAATCATAGGGCGGCCTGCTTGCCCCGTCAAACGGTTATGCAAAACAGCGAACTGCCGGTCGTGACGAACATCACGGCCGGCAGCTCTCTTGCTCGGATTAAAGTCAGAGCGCGCGCGCGGCAATCCGCGGTTGCGGCTGTGTACGGCGGATGGGGGTTGGTCGACGGAAGCGGCGGTCCACCTCGGACAGCACGCGATCCAACGTCTCCGCCATCTCGCCCAGTTGCGCTCGGGTAGCGATCAGGGGCGGCGAGAGTTGAATGACCGGTTCACCCCGATCCTCGGCGCGACAGATCAACCCTTCATCGAGGAGGCGGTTGGAAAGGAAACCGCGGAGCAAATCCTCGGACTCCTGATCGGTGAACGATTCGCGCGTGTCGCGATCCTTGACCAGCTCCATCGCCATGAAGTAGCCGGCGCCCCGCACGTCGCCGACACAGACATGGCGACGCTTCAGATCTTCCAGAAGGTCACGGAAGTAGGTCTCGTTCGCGGCCACGTTCTCGACCACCTTTTCCTCGACCATGATCTCGATGTTCTTGTTCGCCACGGCCGCCGCGACGGGGTGGCCGCCGAAGGTGATGCCGTGCGCGAAGCTGGTGGTATCGGTACTCATAAAGACATCGGCCACTTCGTCCCGCACCAGACAGCCGCCGATCGGTTGGTAGCCGCTGGAGAGGCCCTTGGCCATCGTCACGATATCGGGCACATAGTCATACTTTTGATGACCGAACATGGTGCCTAGCCGACCGTAGGCGCAGATCACTTCATCGCTGATGAAGAGAATACCGTGCCGGTCGCACAGTTCGCGGACGGCTTGCATGTAGCCGGGCGGCGGCGTGAAACAGCCGCCGCTGTTCTGCACGGGCTCGATAATAATGGCCGCTACCGTATCTGGGCCCTCGAAGTTGATCACATCCTCAATATCACCTACACAACGGTTGCAGCAGGCGCCTCCGGCCATGGCCTGATAGGGGCAGCGATAGCAATTGGTATTGGGGACATGGCGCGCGCCGGGGACCAGCGGCTCGAACGGCGCGCGGATTGCGGGTATGCCGTTGACGCTGAGGGCCCCCATGGTCGTACCGTGGTATGCCAGGCGGCGTGAGATCGTCTTGTAGCGCCCGGAGGTTCCGCGTAGTTTATGATATTGACGAGCCATCTTGAGCGCCGCTTCCACGGCTTCGGAGCCGCTGGCGGTGAAGAAGACGCGGTTCAGCGGGTCGGGCGCCAGTTCGGCGATGCGGGTGGCCAACTCGATGCTGGGCTCGTTCGCATAGCTGAAATGGCTGCCATAGGAGAGGCGACGCATTTGATTGGCGGCGACATCGGCCAATTCGCCTCGTCCGTAGCCAATCTGGACAGTGAACAGACCGGAGAGTCCATCAAAGTACCGTTTCCCATTGGAGTCCCAAAGGTAACAGCCTTCGCCGCGTTCAATAATGAAGGCACCGTCTTCGATGAGCGGTTTCATCCGGGAAAAATGCAACCAGGAGTGACGGCCAAAATCACGTTGCAGTGATTCAGCCCGCATTACAGCAGGATCGGCGACCATGAGTATACAACTCTTTCGCTATGGTGAGGTATAAGGATTCGGACGGGGAAAGTCCGAAGAGCGGCCGGGCTTACAGCCCAAGGCAGAAGAGTGCTGCCTCAGCCATAACAGCGGTCGGGGAACATTTCGACCGCCGTGCAATCGCCTCCCCAGTAGCGTCGCCGCACTGGTTCCAACCTCCCATATGGTTCCCGCGCCACCAACGGCTCATGCCGGGGTGGGGAAACCTACTGGTATTACCCACACTGTACCAAAGGTTAGGGTGAGTGCGCAAGATGGGTGTGGATGATTTTTCGTCCCGGCGCCCCGCCGGTTGGTACGACCGGATCTCAGAGCGCTTCGAGGTCGGGGGCAACCAGTACTTGGTCGAAGAGGGCGGTCAGTTCATCGAGATTGGCCTCGGCGATCCGCGCCTCCAGGGTGGGCGGGATGCTGCCAAAGCGGCGCAGCACCGCCCGCCGGATCAAGGCACGCCGCTCCTCCGCCTGCCCTTCCTCGCGTCCTTCCTTGCGTCCTCGTTCCAGACCTAACCGTTCGATACTGGTGACATAGGGCATCTTGTGTTCCTCCTCCAGCGCACGCACTGCCGTCCACAGGGCTTGTTCTCTATCCTGCGGCAAGGCTAGGAACCAGTCAATAATCCGGAACAGACTGAGCACGTGCTCCCGCGCCAAGCCTCGGTCATACAGTCCGCGGATCAGGGCCCACTTGGCTCCCCAGCGGGCCTGCACATCGCCGCGCGTCGCCTGGGCCGCCAGGTGGGCGAGCAGCACCGTGGCAAAGGGATTTGCACTGGCCGTCAACTCCCCTTGCCGTCCACGCCAGTCGGCCAATTTGACGATGGGATAGCTAAAGTGCAGGGTGCAACCCCACTGCTCCAGGGCAAACGTGGCGGGACGCCAGGTGGTCCGCTCGTCGGTCAGCACGGCCAGGCTGACCAAAGGACGGCGATAGTGGTCAAAGAGCCGGTAAAAGTAGACGAACATACGCTGGGAGAAGAGGGCCTCCTCCTGGCCCTGCACCTCGATATGGATCAGGAGCCAGGTCTCTCGCCCGTCAAGGAGCCTGACCTGAACCAGGAGGTCGACCCGGCGCGGTCCCAGTTCGGCCTCGCGCGTCACCTGCCGTAATTCGTTTTCCAGGAACTCGGGTGGGCGCGCCCAGTCGATCCCGGCCGCGAGTCGGGGAAAGCACAGAGTCAGGAAGTCCCGCAGGTATGCCTCCAGGGCCTCTTTCCAGGGGCTGTCGAAGTCGGCGGTGGCTGTACTCAGGTTAGGGCCTCTCTCTATGAACGCCCGATCGAGTAAGTCGCCGCAATCTTTGGGCGAACCGGTTGAGGAATAGGGGGGAGAAGGAGCGCCCCTAGACGGACTCGAACCGCCGACGCAGCGCTTAGGACGCGCTCG
>JAICHN010000262.1 GCA_025924845.1 Chloroflexota bacterium
AAATGGGGAACAGCGCCGCGCCGCCGGCGCCCTGGAGCACGCGCGCCGCGATCAGCAGGCCGATGTTCGGGGCGAGACCGCACAGGGCCGAACCGGCGGTGAAGAGCGCCAGGGAGCTGATGTAGACCAGCCTTATGCCAAAGCGGTTGGCCAGAAAGCCGGCGGCCGGCACTATCACCCCGGCCGCGAGCACGTAGCCGGTGACCGCGTAGGAGGCCAGATGCAAATTGGCGCCGAAGTCGTCCTGGATGCGGGGCAGCGCCGTATTGACGATGGTCGAATCCAGCAGGCCGGCAAAGGCGCCAAAGACGACCGTCACCAATACCCACCAGCGATAGGTATCGCTCGACCGCTCGACGCTGCCCTGCATTGGCATGTCCCTCACTCGACCTCGTACCCAGGATCCTGGGCGTGGAGCAGCCTGGCCCTCCTTGGCGTCCTACCCCCGCGATGTGGCGCGTGAGAAACGCGGCAGTACCTCGGAAAGGAAGAGGTTTAACCCTTCATCGCTCGGGAAGTCGGTAAAGGAAAGCTGCACATGCTTCACACCGAGCGCCGCGAACTCCTCCAACTGCCGTGTCACCGTATCGGGGTCACCTTGCACGATGTACAGTTCGCCCCGGTGGCTGAATGGACGGTTGCCCTCGCCGACGTTGGGATCTCGTGAGAGGCTGACCGTGGCGAAGTAGGTCGGTACGATCGTCGCGGGGTCCCGCCCGATGACGCGGCAGTGCTCGTGGAGGACGGCGAGCTTACGGCCGTACTCGGCGGGGGAGTAATAGTCCGCGTTCCACCAGTCCGCGTGTCGAGCGACGACGCGAAGGGTGCGCTTCTCGCCGGCGCCGCCGATCATCAGGATCGGCGCCGGATCGGGACGCGGCTCGCAGTATGCCGCCGCGACGGCATAGTGAGTTCCAGTGACCGTGGCCGGTGACTCGGTCCACATGGCGCGGATAATAACCGCCGCCTCGTCCAATTGGGCAATCCGCACCGATACGGGCGGGTAGGGATACCCATAAGCGTGATACTCATCCTCTTTCCAGCCCGCCCCGATGCCCAGAATGAATCGCCCGCCAGTCAGGAATTGGAGCGTGGCCGCCATCTTCGCGACCAGCGCGGGGTTGCGGAAACTCTGTCCCATGACCAGTGTGCCAAAGCGTACTCCGGGGGTACGGCCTGCGGAGTGGGCGAGCAACGACATGCACTCCAGCAAAGGGATGTCGTCGAACTGAAAATGGTCAACGACCCAGGCCGTGAGGTCGTGCTCCACGCACGCGGCAAGAATCTTGTCATTCATGCCGACCATATCCTCAACGGTCGCCCCGCGTGACGACACCCGCATCACAATCCCGAAGTCCAGGCTCGCCATCCATCTCTCCCTACTCATAACCGGGGATCCACTCTTGCCCCTGATGAGTATGGCAGGCATAGGCGAGGCGTGCCAGACGGCGCCTATTTCGCGGGCCACTCGCCGGCATCCATCCTGTCTGAAGGCGCAAGTTGGGTGATGCGTATCGGCGGCTTAGGAGCGTGAAGGCACGAGGCACGGTTCTGGGCAAGCGAATCCGCACATAGTCTACCGTTGCCGGCTCGCACGAGCCGGCACCGGTAGACTTCAGAGGGCCGAGTCCTACTGATGTACGGGCAGTTCGCCCAGGGTGATAGTGACGGAGCGCCGCTGCCCATTCGTCGTCACCACCGTCATGGAGACGCGTTGCCTCGGCTTGAGCCGCGCCAGCGCCTCGTTAAACGATTCCACGCTCAACGTTTGCCGGCCGTTCAGCGCGACAATTACGTCACCGGCCTTCACGCCGGCCTTCGCCGCCGGCCCATCCGGCACGACGGCGCCGATCGCCACGCCGTTGTCCGCGCCCAGGCCGTATTGAGCGGCCAATTGCGGCGTCGCCTGTCCGATGTTCCCGATGCCCAGGAAGGGGCGGCCACTATTCACGACTCGCCCATGCGCGATAATCTGCTTGGCGATGAAGGCGACCCGATTACTGGGGATGGCGAAGCCGATGCCCTGCGCCGCCGTGCCCTGACTCGGATCGGCCGCCGCCAGGGTCGGGATGCCGACGAGACGCCCCTGCAGGTCCACCAGCGCCCCGCCTGAGTTCCCTGGATTGATCGGCGCCGATGCCTGGATCATGTCGGGGATGTAGAGGGCCGGGCTGCCACCCTCCGACATGGTGCGCCGCAGCGTACTGATGATCCCGAAGGTGACGGTCTGCGCGTAGCCCAGCGGGTTGCCCACGGCGAGGACGAATTCGCCCACCCGCACCTTGCCGGAGTCGGCCAACTGCATAACGCGTAGGTTGGGGGCACTGATCTTAAGCAGAGCCAGGTCGTCGGGGCTATCAGTCCCCGCGACTTTGGCGGTGTAGGATGTACCGTTACTCAGAGTGACGAGATAGCTCGTCGGCGCCGGCGCGTTGCCCTCGCGGCCGAGCACATGATAGTTGGTCACGATGTAGCCGCCCTTATCGACAATGACCCCGGAACCGAGGCTCCCGGAACTGCGAATCAGGACGACGGAGGGGCTCGCGGTCGTCGCCGCCGCCGTGGTGGCGTCACTCAGGGCGGCGGCAGCAGTGTCCGCCGCGGCTTGGTCCGGGTTGGCGGTCGGCGCCGCGGCGGGCATGGCGCGCAACGCGAGGGTCAGCAGGACGGCGAGGATAGCCACCAGTACGAGCGTAGGCACGAGTAAATGGCGGGACCGCTGACGCATCATGTCTTCCTCCTCGCGCGAGACCATCGTGGCGGCGCGGCGCTCCGTGGTGGGGAGCGGCATCTTCAGCATGATCAATCCGGCTTACCGGCACTCAGGTTGAGGCACCTCTTTGGTATGCCGGCCAAAATCGAGCGTAGCACGCCGGATCTTAGCGTTCAAGGTCTACCCCGCGACTCCCATTCTTAACTCAAACATGCGACGCTGTTTCCATGCGGTGCCGCGCGATCCGTCCAAAACTATCAAGGAGCAACGATCATGATCGATGGTGACAGCCTTCTTCTGCAACAACTTCCCTATTTCCGGAACTTCCGACCGGAAGAGCTGGCGCTCGTGCGGAGTCAGGTTCGTCCGCGGAATCTCGCCGCCGATGAAGTTATTCTCCTTGAGGGCCAGCCGGCCGAGGCGCTCTATGTGGTTTGTCGTGGTCGCGTGCGCATCTTCCAGAGCACGGCCGCCGGAAGGGAGCAGGTGCTCTTCATGCTTGGGCGAGGCGCCACTTTTGACGACGTGGCGGCCTTTGATGGAGGCGCTAACCTGGCGAACGCGCAAGCCTGCGGCACGGGGGCCAGTGTCAACGTCCTGCCGGTTACCTTTCTGAGACACCTCGTCGTATCAAATCCGTGCATGGCGGCGAACGTCGCCGGCGTGTTGGCCGAGCGTGTGCGGCAACTGGTCACGCTCGTGGCAGATCTCTCGTTGCACCACACCATCCAACGAGTGGCGAAGCTGCTGATGGAGGAAAGCGCCGGCACCGGGGTCGTCCTCGTGAGTAGACAGGAAATGGCCACACGCATCGGCACGGTGCGCGAAATGGTGAGCAGGGCGCTCTGCCGGCTCGAGCAAACGGGCGCCGTCTCGCGCCGGGACAACCGGACCCTGCACGTGGAAACTCGGATGCTTCATGCGTATCTTGACGCAGATCCTGCCTCGGACGACCACCTTACCGCGGTTCACGGACCGAGATGTTCCCAACCAATCGCGGTTGTCTGGCCCGACTCTACCGGCTGCAATAAGCCGACCATGTGACAAAAGTCACGGCGCCCGATCCGGCGCCCAACTAAGCTGAGATCAGAGTCAATATCAACCAGGATGGGGGGTGATGCTCGATGACCGAGGTTGAGCGTCTAGCCGCTTTCGTGACGCGATCTACGTATGAGGATCTCTCGACCGAGACCCGGCAGGTGTTGAAGATCCGTATTCTCGATGCCCTGGGCTGCGCGCTCGGTGCGCTGGAGGGCCCGCCCATTACCATGATTCGGGACCTGATTGCCGAATTCGGCGGCTCCCCCTTGGTGACGCTGATCGGTGGCGGGAAGACCGCCCCCGACCGAGGAGCATTCTATAACGCGGCGCTGGTCCGCTACCTGGACTATAACGACAGCTTCCTTGCCCCGGGCGAGACGTGCCATCCCAGCGACAGCCTGGGAGCCGTACTGGCGGCAAGCGAGTACGCGAATGCAGGCGGCAAGGATCTGCTCGTCGCGCTGGCCGTGGCCTATCAGGTACAGTGCCGGCTGTCCGAGGCCGCTCCGGTGCGTGCCAGGGGGTTCGATCACACCACGCAAGGCGCCTATGCCGTAGCGGCGGCCGTGGCCAGGGCGCTGAGTCTCGACCAGGCCCAGACCGCGAATGCCGTGGCGATTGCCGGAACCGCCTACAATGCGCTCCGCGTGACGCGCACTGGATCACTTTCCCACTGGAAGGGCCTGGCCTTTCCCAACACCGTGCTCGGCGCCACGCACGCGGCTTTCCTGGCTCGACAGGGCATTACAGGGCCGCCCGAGGTGTTCGAGGGAAACAAGGGATTCGCGGAGGCCATCGTCGGCCCATTTACCATCGACTGGGATCACGAAGGCCTGGACATCGTGCAGCGGACGATCTTGAAACGCTATAACGCCGAGATCCACTCGCAGTCGGCGTTGGAAGGGATCCTCGAACTCCGGCGCGACGACAAGATCGATCCGTCCAACATAGCGCGCATCGAACTGGACACCTTCGACGTGGCCTATAACATCATCGGCGGCGGCGAGGAGGGGAACAAGCATGTGGTCCGTACCAAGGAAGAGGCGGATCACAGCTTGCCCTACCTGCTCGCCGTAGCCCTCCTCGACGGGGAGGTAGGCCCCGCCCAATATCGCCCGGAGCGCATTCTCCGTGAGGACGTGCAGGCTCTCCTGCGGCTAGTCACAGTACGGCCCGACCCGGCCCTGAGCGCCCGGTTCCCTCGGGAGATGCCGTGCCGCCTCCACGTCACGCTGCACGACGGGCGAGTGCTTCGCCGCGAGAAAACGGACTACGAAGGGTTCATCAGCCGGCACATGCGTTGGGAGACGGTGGCGGCCAAGTTCGAACGCCTTGCCGCTCCATATACCGACCGCGAGTCGCGCCGGGCCCTGGTAGAGGCGGTAGCCCAGTTGGACTCGCTTACCGTGCGCGATTTGACCGCGCTCCTCGCCTCGGTGCGAGCACCTGACCCAGAGGCGGTCGGCGAGCCTTTTGATACCACCTATGTGCATAAACACAGACAAACGGACCCGAACGGAAAGGACACGAGAGGATGAGCGATCGAGCATTTGCCTTCCTGAAGACCAACGACCGGCCCGCCAAGCCGCGTTCGCACGGGATTACCGAGATTCGCGGCCCCTATTACGCCCCCATGGGACGACGCTACCTCGAGGACATCCTGGAAACCATGGGAACCTACGTGGACAGTCTCAAGTTCGCCGCCGGATCGTTTACCCTGATGCCGAAACAGGCCCTCAAGGAGATCATCGAGCTTGCCCATCGGCACGACGTACTGGTCTCCACCGGTGGATTCTTGGAGTACGTGCTCACCCAGGGCCCCCAGGCGGTGGATGCCTACATCAAGGAGTGCCGCGATGTGGGGTTCGATATCATCGAGATCTCCTGCGGGTTCATCAGCATTCCGACCGACGACTGGCTGCGCCTGGTCAAGCGGGTACAACGGGCCGGACTCAAGGCCAAACCGGAGATCGGGATCCAGTTTGGCGCGGGCGGCGCCAGCGCCGTGGCGGATCTGGAAGCCGAGGGCACCCGCGACGTGGAGTGGGCGATCGGGCAAGCAAAACGCTTCCTGGATGCCGGTGCCTACATGATCATGGTCGAGTCCGAAGGGATCACCGAAAATGTGCGGACCTGGCGAACCGATGTAGCCGCCCGCATCATCGGCGCGCTCGGCCTGGAAAAGGTGATGTTCGAGGCCGCCGACCCGCCGGTATTTAGCTGGTACATCAAGAATTACGGGCCGACCATTAATCTCTTCGTGGATCACAGCCAGATCGTACAGCTGGAGGCGCTGCGCGCCGGAATCTGGGGGACATCGGATACCTGGGGCCGGGTGCTGACCTACGGGGTCGAGGAATAGCCAGGCCGACGGCATGTTCGAGATCGGGCTGGGTCAATGATTCGCCCTCGACCGGCGTAGGGTCAGGCGGGATTTTAGGTGGGCCCGAACCTCCGGCTGAGGCCCATGGGAGTGAGCAGGATGCCCGCGGGCCGGGGACTGCGGTCCCCTGGCAGGGACGGGGCGACCGCGGTCGCGGGGGAGGCTGATAAATGCAACGGGAGTTTGGCAATGACCACAAGGATTGGGATCAATGGTTTCGGGCGCATCGGTCGCTTGGTGCTCAGGACGGCGCTGGAGTCTCACCCGGATGACCTTGAGGTCGTGGCGATCAATGATCTGACCGACACCGCGACCAACGCCCACCTCCTCAAATATGACAGTAGTTATGGCCGCTTCCCGGGTGAGGTGCGTGCGGAGCATGATGCCATTGTGGTGAATGGGCGGCGCGTGGCCGTAACCGCGGAGAGCGACCCGAGCAAGATTCCCTGGCGTGGTTCGGACGTTGAGCTGGTAATCGAGTCAACCGGCCGCTTTACCGATGCCGGCAAGGCAGCGGCGCACCTGGAGGGCGGCGCCAAGCGGGTGATCATCTCCGCCCCCGCGAAACATGAGGACGTCACTATCGTACTTGGCGTCAACGAGCATGAGTACGACCCCGCGCGTCATCGGATCATCTCGAACGCCTCATGCACGACCAACGCGCTCGCACCGGTAGCCAAGGTACTGCACGATCGGTGGGGTATCCAGAAGGGACTGCTGACCACGGTCCATGCCTATACCAACTCTCAGCGCCTGTTGGACAATGTGTCCAAAAATCTTCGTACTGCCCGCTCCGCGGCGATAAATATTGTGCCTACGACGACCGGCGCCACGCGTGCCGTAGGTCTGGTCCTCCCGGAGCTGCAGGGGTATATTAACGGCATGGCGTTTCGGGTGCCGACGGCGACGGTCTCAGCGGTAGACTTTACGGCCGATCTGGGCGCCGAGGTGAGCGCCGAGGTGATCAACGCCGCATTCAAGGAGGCCGCGGAGGGGCCATTGCGCGGCATTCTGGACTTTAGTGAGGAACCGTTGGTCTCCATGGACCTCAAGGGCGATCCGCACTCGGCGATCGTCAGTGGGCTGGATACCCTGGTGGCGGGCGGCAACATGGTGAAGGTTATCGCCTGGTACGACAATGAATGGGCTTATGCCTGCCGGGTCGGCGATCTTGCTGCTTTCATCGCCCGGATGGACAGAGAGAGTACGGGCGTGGGGGGGTAGCCCCACCCCCCCATAAACCGGTGCCCGGGGACTGCCAATGCGGGTT
>JAICHN010000263.1 GCA_025924845.1 Chloroflexota bacterium
CCGAGCGACATGATGGATGGAAGGATCGGCGCGCTCCGCGTTGCCCTCGATCGCGCCGGCCACGATTCAGTGCCAATCATGGCCTACTCGGCTAAATATGCCTCGGCCTTTTACGGCCCCTTCCGAGAGGCCGCCGAATCAGCGCCCGCCTTCGGCGACCGCCGCACCTACCAAATGGACCCTGCCAACGCTCGTGAAGCGCTCGCCGAAACGGCGCTGGATCTTGCGGAGGGAGCGGACATCATAATGGTCAAGCCTGCCCTTCCCTATCTGGATGTGTTGCGCCGTGTGCGCGAAGCGGTGCCTTGCCCGGTGGCAGCGTACAACGTTAGCGGTGAATACAGCATGCTCAAGGCGGCGGCTCTGGCCGGCTGGATTGACGAGGACCGCGCCGTGCGCGAGGTTCTTACCGGCATCAAGCGGGCGGGCGCCGACTTGATCATTTCCTACCACAGCCTGTACGCCGCCACTCGCCTACGTAGTGGAGCGTGGGACTAGTTGCCTGTTACCCACCATCCGTTGACTTCGCCCGCGACCGCGACCCCCAGCCAACGGTTCAAGGTAACCATTACCCGTTGACCGGCGACTGACTTTCCACGGTCTGGTCAGGCTTGGTGATACGTCGTACCAGGTCGGTTTCATTTGGGTAACGCATGAGGTCGAGGGCCTCATCTAACTCGAACCAACGGGCGAAGTCGTATTCATGATCGTGAAGAGCGGTATCGCCGCCAATAGCTACCATCGTATAATACGCCACCCGCTTCCGGTATCGGGTGCCGCGCTCTACAAAAGAATAGGTAATCGTGCCGGCATATCCGGTAATCGCTACCTCCAGCCCTGTCTCCTCGCGTACCTCGCGAAGCGCCGTGTGCTGCGGTGTTTCATCGGCGATTGGGGTGCCCTTGGGCAGCGCCCACAACTGCCCGCCGCGTGCCTGCCGCGCCCGGCCAACCAGCAAAATCTCCCGATTGTCGGGTTGGCCGCGCAGCACAATTCCCCCCGCCGAGAAGGCATGGACCAAGCGCCGGCCTAGCCCGGCGGCCCTCCCCGACTCGGGCGTGGCGCGGCCCGCCGTTCGTTCACTCATGCCGATTCACCAGCCGAACAGGGCCGCCGCGTTCGCGGCGATCACCGCTGCCGTCGGCCCAATTTCCATGTTTCGACCTGCGGCGAGCGCCCGCAGAGTATGAACGACATTGGCCGGCTGGTTTCGCTTCCCACGGTGCGGCACCGGGCTGAGGAAGGGAGTGTCGGTTTCCACCAGGATGCGGTCTAACGGCACCCATGTCGCGATCTCGCGGAGCGGCCCGGCACTTGGATAGGTGAGGTTGCCCGCGAATGAGAGATAGTACCCCAGATCAAGCACCCGCTCGGCCAGTTCCCGCCCCCCCGAAAAGCAGTGCATGATGCCCGTCACGCGGCCACGGAACCGGTTCAGAAGTGCCAGGACGTCCTCATCGGCTTGACGGTTATGGATGACGATCGGCAGCTTATGGGCCGCCGCAATTTCTAAATGAGCTAGAAGTGAGGCACGCTGCAAAGCGTGGTCGGTGTGGTCACGGTAATAATCAAGGCCGGTCTCACCGATCGCCCGCACCTTCTCGGCGCCCGCCAATGCGGCAATCTGTGTAAGATCGTCCTCCGCCGTTGCCTCATTGGGATGAATGCCGACCCCGACGTAGAGTTCAGGGTGGCGCTCCGCAAGGCGGACCGTTTCCTCACTGGTCTCGCACGTCGTGCCAACCGCGAGAATGCGCGTCACCCCCGCTTCCCGCGCTGCCTGGACCATCGTATCGGCCTCCCCCGGTCCCATGCCGGAGAGATGGGCATGAGTATCGACGAAAGGACCTTCTGGACTGGACGATTCTAGAATCGGCGTACTTTGGCCGGCCATAGGCTACCTCTGGAGTGTCACGCACCAACCCGGCACGACCGCCGATCCCGGCGAACACGCGGCCCCCGTGCGTCCTCAACTGCAATGCGGTTCCACGGCCGTTCGGCCAGCCCCCGCGTACCCGCAACTATAGCACATTATGACCTAACGACCAGACTGAACAGGCAAGCGCACCTTCCTCCCCGCTCGATCTCGCGCCCTACCCGGGTGGCCAGGAAAGACTGCGACCCCCGAGTACATGCAGATGAAGGTGGTCAACGGTTTGTCCACCGTCCGCCCCGTGGTTCACGACAACCCTAAAACCACTGTCCAGATGTTCGGCGCGCGCCACGACCTGGGCGGCGCTGAGCAGCGAGTTCCATAGCGGATCATCGCCGGGCAGGGTCGTCATTCCGGGCACGTGCCGGCGAGGTACCACCAGTACGTGGGTCGGCGCCTGTGGGTTGACGTCGCGAAATGCGAGGACGTCATCGTTCTCCAGGACGCGCTGAGATGGAATCTCACCCGCGATTATTTTGCAAAAGACGCATTGATCGCTGCCCATTGTCCATTTCCCTTCGGTCATTCCAGGGTGATTCGCGGCCCGCCGGCGCGCTCGCGCTCACTATCACCAATTCTACCACGTAGATGCCACGAAAACCTTCCCGAGAGATGCGCGTCCACATCGCGGTCGGGTACCATGAGCGAAATGGAACTAGTGCGAGCTTTCATTGTTGCTCCAAGCGCTTGGAGAGGTCATGCGGCAGGGCAGTATCGCGCGCGTTCGTGGATTCCACGATCTCGAAGGCGCCGAGTATCGGCAATTCAGCGGTATGCTGAACAGCCTTATCACTACATTTCACTTACACGGCTATGCCATGATGGATGTGCCCATCGTCGAAGGGCTCGAACTCTACCTTCGTAAGAACGGGGCACAGGTGCTCTCACGGCTGTATAGTTTTCTCGATCCCGAGCGAACCGAGGTGGCGCTCCGTCCGGAGTTTACCGCCTCGGTCATTCGGGCCGTAGCGCCGGTTATGACGAATGGCACTCGGCCGCACCGTGTCGCCTACGCGGGGCCCGTGTTCCGCTCCGAGCCTGGCCCACAAGAGGACGCGCGCCAATTCACTCAGGCTGGGGTCGAGTTGCTCGGCGCGGGCTCCGCCGTAGCCGACGCAGAGGTCCTGGCGCTCGCCTGTTCGGCGGCGCTCGCGGCCGGCGTGTCCGAGGTGCGTTTGGTTCTGGGCCATCTAGGTCCACTCCGTGCCCTGCTCGCCCACTTACGGGTAGGCAGCCATACCGAGGGGTACCTACTAGACTACCTGGAGCACCGCTATCGAGGCGACCACGATGAAGAGACGGTGCGCCGGCGTCTGGGCTTGCAGGCTCAGAATGGCGACTCGCTCGCCGACGATCAGGCACTTCCGGACCATCTGGCGGACGCTGTGCGCGGATCCTCGCCTGAAGAGGCTCGCGCTCTGGTTCAGACCATGCTTGATCAAATGGGCCTGAGCCTGGCGGGCACCACGCGCACCCCGGACGAAATTATCGATCGCGTCCTCCTCAAGGCTCGGCGCCATGCTACGCTTCAGGTCGCCGGTGGACGTGAGGACCTGGAACGGGCGCTCGCTTTCGTCGAACAACTCAGCGAGTTGCGTGGCCGGCCCGACGACGTACTGCCGCGAGTGGAGAGGCTTTTGAAGCGCTACCAGGTGCCGGCCGCGGCGCTCGAGGAACTTCATGAGGTCCTTGACCTCTTGGGCCACTATGAACTGTCTGGCGTCACTGTCGAGTTGGCGCCGGGCATGGCGCGCGGCATAGCCTACTACAGCGGGCTTATTTTCGAACTCTACGCCGGCGGGGCAACACCGAGGCAGATCTGCGGAGGCGGGCGCTACGACGGCCTCGCCCTCGCCCTCACCGGTAGCCAGTCCTTTCCCGCGCTCGGTTTTTCATTCTCGATCGAGGCGCTTCTCAATACCACAGCGGCCCCTATCCCTCGGCCTGCGGTGCGGGTGGGCGTTCTGGTGCGCTCCGCCGAGCAGCGATCGCGAGCATACCGCATCGCCCATCGTCTCCGAGCGGCAGGCATCGCCGTTATCGTGTACGACGAGCATGACCCGACGAAGAAGTGTCTTCCCGCATCCCCGAGCCAACTCGGCGAGACAGCGGTGATCGTACTGGACGGATCGCCCCACCCGGATCGGCAGCCCACCGTGGCCTTTGCTTCAAAGGAAGACGAATCGTCGCTGGGGAATCTCTTGATGGAGGCGGTGCGGAGCACCGCTGACGCTCCATCGGCGCCTACCCTCACGGGAGGACTGGCATGAAGCCCGTACTGCAAGTGGCCGTGCCAAGCAAGGGGGCGATGGAAGAACCCACCCTTCGCTTCATGAGCGCCTGCGGGTTGGCGGTACGGCGCCCTGATCCCCGTCGCTACAGCGCCTCTATCGGCATGGGCAATGAGTGGCAGGCAGTGTTTCAACGAGCGGCCGACATTCCCCAGAAGCTTGCCGACGGGCTGGTTGATGCCGGCATCACCGGCTTCGACATCTTCACGGAGCATTTGGGTGAAGAGGGTGACGTCATGGTCGCCGTCGATGATCTTGGGTTTGCACGCTGCGCCCTCGTGCTCGCGGTACCCGAAGCGTGGCTCGACGTATCCACGATCGAGGACCTGGCCGACGTGGCGGCGGAGTTTCAACAGCGCGGCAAATCACTGCGCGTGGCCACCAAGTTTCCCCGGTTGGTTCGCCGGTTTCTGCTGGCGCACGGTCTAGTCGGCCACACGCTCGTGGAAGGGAGCGGGGCTCTGGAAATCGCCCCGTCCATGGGCTATGCCGACATCATTGCCGACATCAACGAAACAGGAACCACGCTGCGCGCTAATCACCTCAAGCCACTACAGGGCGGCACCATCCTGCGCTCGCAGGCATGCCTGCTGGTAAACCGGAAACGCCTCGTCGAGTCCGTGGAGCGTCGCGAGGCAATAAGAGGGATGCTGGAGATGATCGAGGCTCACCAGCGCGCCCGTGACATGGTGAGCGTTACCGCGAATGTCGAGGGAGCCGGCATGCAAGAGGTCGCCGAAGCGGTGTTGCGGCGCCGCGATTTGGCGGGGATGCGTGGCCCCACCGTCACCCCGGTCTATGATCCTGAGGAACCGAACCGCGTGTTTGCCGTTACTCTAGTCGTATCGCTGGCGCGGCTGTCCGAGGCCAAGGATCACCTTCGGGCCTGCGGCGGCGGCGCGATCACGGTCCAGCAACCGCTGTATGTCTTCGACGACCGATCGACCCTTTACAACAACCTACTGGCCCGACTGGAGTAGACTTGCCCGCTCTTGGACGAGGTTCATTCGGCCTCCTACGCACCCTCAGCCGGAGTGTGGGAGCCTACCGCCTAACCTCGCTACGCCGCATAAGGTCTGGTCGCTCGACGGTTTCAAGTACGGGGAAACAGCGCACGACGCGTAGTTCGTCAGGACACCCGCCGTCCTGCCGGGCGTACCGGCGGCGTCCGTCGTTTCCCGTCGAACAACTCCAGGAGCACTTGCGAGAGCTTTTGTGGGTCATGACGGAGCGCGTTATGCCTGTCTACGACATCGCGTTCGATAATGAGAGCGCCCGCCCGCTGCTTGGCGGCCCCATTCGGATGCACGACCTGGCTCTTCCACACCCCCGGTTTTTCGGCCCGATAGTTGCTGTTGGTGATCACCACATCAAATAGGCGCCGGCCGACGTGACGCTCAATGGCATCCACGAAGTCCCGTACCGAATAGCCGTCGGTTTCTCCCGGTTCGGTAGCCACGTTACAGACGAATACCTTGAGCGACGCTCGCGATTCCTCGATCGCTTGCGCGATACCGGGCACGAGCAAATTCGGCATGATACTGGTATAGAGGCTACCCGGACCCACCACCAGCACGTCCGCCTCGCGAATCTTGGCCACCGCGTCTGGATTGGCCTCCGGCGCCTCCGGCAGCAAAAATACCCGCGAAATGGGCGACTGGCCCTTGGCGACGACCGACTCTCCTTCCACGGTGGACGAATCGCCCAGTTCGGCGGCAAGGGTGACATCGGTCAAGGTGGAGGGAAGAATCTCGCCGCGCACGGCAAGCACGCGGCTTGAAGCAGCCAGCGCCTGCTCGAAGCCACCCGTGATGTCCGCCATCGCCGCGATAAACAGATTACCGAAGCTATGCCCTTCGAGACCCGACCCCTTCTTGAAGCGGTATTGCAGTAAATCAACCATCAGATCTTCGACGTCCGCTAATGCGGCGATACACTGCCGGAAATCGCCGGGCGGCAGGATGCGCAGTTCGCGCCGCAACCGCCCCGAACTGCCTCCATCGTCAGCCACCGTGACGATTACCGTGAGATTGCGCGAGTACGCGCGCAGTCCGTGCAACAGAATCGACATCCCGGTACCGCCGCCGATCGCCACGACCCGCGGACCGCGCTGCAGGAACTTATGCTGGGCCACCGCCCCGATCACCGAGTTATTCTGGGGGCCCGATCCGCCGCTCGACTGGCGTATTACCGCCACGATTACCTTGTCGAGGTGACGGAGTGAAAGGACAATAGCCGTGATCCCGACCACCAGAAATAGGGCGCCGCGGAATCCGCGCGGAATCCACTGCAAAGTAAGGGCCTTAGTCTCCGGAGCGGCCCAGGCAGGGAACGAGCCCTTGTGGTACAAATCAACCAGGAGATAGTCGATGCCCAGGAGAATGATCAACATACCAAGCGCGAAAACGGCAAGCCAGCGCTTTATCGTGCTGCCTGGAGCCATCCAGGCTGGGATGCTCAATGCATTGCTCCTTCACGAGGCCCAGATAGCGGGACGGGTACGATCATGACTGACCCGCAACAACTCTAACAGGGGGGTATACGCGTGTCAAACCGGGCCGTGGGTAATGGCGCGAAACTATTGTTGATCTCATGATATACTTTTCATGCCTAGGCCGGGGCCTTCCAGTGGACGATACTTCCAGTGAAGAATAACGCCGACCACCAGCAAAGCACGCTATCGCGGAGACAGTCAATTGGCCGTTCGTCCTATCCTGAGCAGTGAGAAACCAGTCCTTCACCAGAAGGCGAAACCGGTCCAGCGAGCCGACATTAGCGTTCGCAAACTTTTGCGGGACATGGTGGATACCATGCGTGACGCGCCTGGGGTCGGTCTGGCGGGCCCACAAATCGGCGTGCCGCTCCGCGTGGTTGTGATTGAATACGAGGAGACCCTGTACAAGCTGCTGAATCCCGAAATTACCTGGTGGTCGGCCGAGCGTTGTACCGCGGACGAGGGATGCCTGAGCATTGTCGGCTACGTCGGCGCCGTGGAACGCGCCGAGCGGGTGCGGGTGCGAGCGAAAAATGAGCAGGGAAAGGCAATCCATATCAATCCGGAAGGGTGGCTGGCTCGCATTTTTCAACACGAGATCGACCATCTGGACGGGATTCTCTTCCCCGATCGCATGGCGCCGGGCGAGCGGCTGCGCCCG
>JAICHN010000264.1 GCA_025924845.1 Chloroflexota bacterium
GCTGCTCCGCCGCGGCGGCGACCATGTCATAAAATTCGGCCGGAATCTTGTCCCGCAGCTCGGCCAACGAGGCGACGACTTCCAGCGTGGCTTCGCCGGACGTGGCGCCCCAGCTCTGCTCGCCTATGCCGAGATATTTGCGCCAGCCTCCAAACAAGCCTTTATCATCCTCCTCCGAGGACCAGACCCAATCGGGAGAGCGCTTCACATGCAGCGCGAACTTGCCGGTTCGGGTGCGGTATACATGGTAGACCTCGACGCGCCGCCCGGTGGAATGGCCACACTGGCCGAGCAGCACCCCGGAGAAGCGCACCTTGCGGCCGGCGCCGCTGCCCACCTGCACCGTGATCTCATCATAGCCCGCCAGGCGGCCTTCCTCTACGTCGACAAAGCGCCGCAAGGCGCGCGTGATCGCCGCAGACAGACTACCGGCGGCCAGTTCCTGGGCACGCTGGTAGAGCGGGAGGTCCTCGTCGGACACATAGATGGTTTTGTTTGGCATCATTCCATCACTCCTTCCGTGCCGTTGTGTATACGTATAATTATACATATACATGCTCGCAAATGCAAGAGGGATGGCGGCCTGTTTTATGACGAATTCGGACTGGACAGCGCGCCCGTGACTAGCGGACATCATTTACCGGAATACTTGTGGGCACCAAAGGGGTGGAGAGACAAGCGGGGCGCGCCGATCACGCGATCGGCGCGCCCGTGCTGTGGTCTTGCGCTCCCTGGCCGCTACACTTTCTCGACCGGGGCCTGGATCTCGGTCACGTATTGCGATTGATCGCCGCCGCGCTCATATTGCAGATAGACCTCGCGGCTCGGCCCGTTGATCCGGTAGCCATTGGCCTCGATCCAGGTGAGCAGCGCATTGTAGGCCGGTCCCAGGGCGGCGAACGGGCCGTGGTGGACCACCGTCGCCATCGTCGCCCCCGGCAGATCGTGGACGTGAACCTGCTCGCCGTCGGGCAGGGCATCGCGGGTCGGCAGCGCGGCGGCCACCTGGATCTCCTGCTTCCCGTTCTCGCCCATGTCGTGGTAGAGCGCGATCCCCGGCCCGCTGGGCTGGGCGTTGTGCTGCTGCAGGTAGCGCGTCACCGTGTCAAACAGCCGGTCGAAGGTCGGCCCGAACTCGGTATCGCTGGGGGCGACGCCCTGCACCCCCGCCACCCGGATCGGCTCGACCGGTTTCAAAATCACTTCATAGTCAGGCATGGTATCCTCCTCTTCGATCAGGCGCAGCCGGGCCTCGACGCGCGCCAGTTGTTCCTGCGCCGCGGCCACCATCCGCTGGAGCTCCGTCCGCTTGAGGACGAGCATCCCGCGGATCTGCGCCGCCGGCACGCCCCCGTCGAGCAGGTGGGCGATCTCGTCCAGTGAGAAGCCCAGGTCCTTGAGCGCCAGGATGCGGTTGAGCCGCGCGAGTTGCTCCGGCGTGTAGTAGCGGTAGCCGGTCCAACGGTCGATCTGCGCGGCTTTAAGCAGCCCGATCTCGTCATAGTAGCGCAGCGCTTTGACCGACACCCGGCTGAGCTTGGCAAAGTCACCGATCTTGAACACGTGTCCTCTCCGTTATCGTTAGTAGAAGGCCCTCGATCCGTAGCATACAACCTCCGGTAAGGGGAGAGTCAAGGGGGATCGGCGGCGGATTCAAGCTTGGAGTCGGCTGCGAAACGGGAGGCATGGTATAATATCACGTAGGCAATGCTGTGATTGGTACGCGCTGGGGAAAGGAGTATTGCCAATGAATGAGCGTGTTCAAGAAGAACCAACCGTCCTCGCGGAGCCTGCTTCTCCACAACACTATAAAGAGCTATGGCGCCAACGCCAACTAGAAAAGGCACAAGCGCTCATTGCGCTTGTGCAATCCTGGCGAGCCGAGGACGAAGCAGAAGATCAGGAGAAACTGGAGACTGATTGGGAGACGTTCAAAAAGGCGCTTGACGAGGATCGCCCATCCGACCGAAAATTATTTCCATGACTTATGTGATTGTGATCGATACGGGCGTCCTGGGTCTACTTGCCCATCCACAGCCCAAGAAATCGCTGGAAAGCAGACTCTGCTCGGATTGGTTTACGGCTTTAGTTGCTAACAGGGCGATCTTTGTGCTTCCAGAAATTGTAGACTACGAGTTTCGACGGGAAGCACTTCGGACTCGGCAGACAAGAGCCATCCTGCGTCTTGACGCTCTCAAAGAGATGGTACATTATGAGCCAATCACGACAGCGGCGATGCTCAGGGCTGCTGAGTTATGGGCCTGGGTTCGTAATCAAGGGCGGCCCACGGCAGATCCCAAAGCGCTAGACGGCGATGTGATTCTGGCCGGTCAGATTGACCAACTCGCAGATCTGGCGGACAATATCATTATCGCAACTACAAACCCGCGACACCTGATGCTTTTTGGCGATGCTCGACGGTGGCAGGACATCCCGGTAACGACCGAAGCCTCCTGAGCGTGTCTCTTGGTTTATGAACACCGTCTATCTCGTGCGCCACGGCGAAAACCCCGCCAATCTCAACCGGCAATTCTCCTACAAGAAGATCGACCACTCGCTCACGCCGACCGGCGTGATTCAGGCTCGGCAAACGGCCGCGTATTTTCGGGATAAGCACATTGACGAGATCTACACGTCCCCTTTGAAGCGCGCCTACGAGACCGCGGCGATCATCGGGCGTGAGCTGGGCCTGCCTGTGACCGTAGTGGAGGGCTTCCGCGAAATTAACGTCGGCGCGCTCGAAGACGGCCCGCACGACGCCGCTGCCTGGGCCTTCCATGACCGTATCATCCACGACTGGCGGCATGGCACGCCGGAGACCCGCTTCCCCGGTGGCGAAGACTACTTCACGCTCGTGGACAGGGTGCGCGCCGGGATCGAAGCGATAGTGCGCGGCAAAAGCGGGCGCAACATCGTCATCGTTGCGCACGGCGGCGTGATGGTCGCCGCGCTGCACAAGCTCTGCCCGGACGCCGATAGCGCCGGCCTGAATTTGCGGCTCGCGAACTGCGCGATCAGCCGCTTTGCCTTCGGGCTGCCGGGCGGCGTGCTCCAGGGCCGGCTGCTTGAGTGGGCCTCCTGCGCGCACCTCGCGCCCGCGGCGCCGAGCGATGCCGGAGCCGTCCCGCCCGCGCCTCCGGCTTGACACTCCTGCACGGCGCCGCGTATACTGCTACTGTGCAGCCCTGCGCCTTGCGCACGGCATCGCTTCAGCGAAAGAGTTCTCGCTGACATTGGATGGGTCAGATACTAGCCGATCACTGAAAGCTGACTGCTGAAAGCTGACCGCTAACACGAAGGGGTGTTGGATGGATTTCTCGTTGACCGAAGACAATCGCGCGGTCCAGAAGCTGACTCATGACTTCGCGCAGAAGGAGATTGTGCCCTTCGCGCGCGAGCATGACGCCGAGCAGACGATTAACTGGGATGTGATCAAGCGCATGGGCGAGGTGGGCCTGCTCGGCGGACCGATCCCCGAAGAGTACGGCGGCGCGGGCCTCGACTACATCAGCTTCGGCCTGATCTGCGAAGAGATCGAGCGCGCCGAAACCGCCTTCCGCGTCCTGCAGAGCGTCCACGTCGGCCTCAACAGCCTCAGCCTGCTGCAATGGGGCAGCGAGGCGCAGAAGGAGCAATACCTCGTCCCCCAGGCGCGCGGCGAAAAGCTGGCGACCTTTGGCCTGACCGAGCCGGGCTGCGGCTCCGACGTCGGCAACATCCAGACGACTGCCGTGCGCAAGGGCGACACCTACGTGCTGAACGGGTCGAAGATCTGGATCTCCCTGGCCGACGTGGCCGATCACTTCCTGGTGGTCGCCTCGACCGACAAGAGCAAGAAGCACCACGGTCTCAGCGCCTTCATCCTGGAGCGCGGCTGGGAGGGTTTCAGCACCGGCACGATCCATGGCAAACTGGGCGTGCGCGCGGGCAACACCGGCGAGCTGATCTTCAAGGACGTGCCCGTGCCGGTGGAGAACCGCGTGGGCGAAGAGGGCGAAGGCTTCCAGATCGCCATGAGCGCGCTCGACTGGGGGCGCTTCACCGTGGCGACCGGCGCGGTCGGCCTGGCCCAGGCGTGCCTTGACGCCAGCGTCAAGTACGCCCACGAGCGCCGCGCCTTCGAGCGCGAGATCGGCCGCTTCCAGCTCGTGCAGCAGATGATCGCCAAGATGGTGGACGGCATCGAGACCTCCCGCCTGCTCTGCTACCGCGTGGGCTGGCTGAAGAACTACGGCATGTACACCACCCGCGAGACCTCGCTGGCGAAGTGGCACGCCTGCAACGTCGCCTTCGAGAGCGCCAACGACGCCATCGAGATCCACGGCGCCTACGGCTACTCGAACGAATACCCCGTGGAGCGTTACCTGCGCAACAGCCGCGGCGCGGTCATCTACGAAGGCACGCGCGAGATCCACACCGTCATGCAGGGCGAGTACGCGCTGGGCTATCGTGAGCAGTTCCCCTACCGCTGCCCGCCGCCGCCCGCCCCCGGCTTCGCGCGCAAGCAGATGCCCGACCCGGTGAGCGCGCTACGGTTCTAGCCTAACAGTCGCGCTACTACCGCCCCGTCGAGCAAAGCGTGGATCATGGTTATAGCGCAAGCGTTATAATCCAACGAAGGGGACCATCCGTTGACTGAGAGAGAGCAGGACGCGCTGAACGACATCCTCGACGCCATCGCGATGATTGAAGGCTGGGCACAAGCAGGGCGCGAGGCGTTCAATCAGTCCGCAATGATGCAAAGCGCCGTCATTTACCGGCTATTGGTGATCGGGGAAGCGGTAGGGCGGCTGTCGAACGAGTTGACGGCCCGGGAGCCCCAGATCGAATGGCGCCGCATCCGACGGTTCCGCAACATCGCGACCCATGATTACGCTAACGTGGATCTGAACATTGTCTGGCAGATCGTAGAGCATGATTTGGCCCCGCTCAAGCAAGCTGCGAGGGTTCTGGCACTGAGTTGAAGCCGTCCCGGGCAACGCCCGGAGGCTTAAGGAGCGCAGAACGATGGGGATTGACGAGGTGCTGGGTGGTAAACGCCGAGCGATTCTGGAGCTCGCGGAGAGACACGGCGCGTACAATGTCCGCGTTTTTGGCTCGGTTGCGCGCGGCGAGGCCGGACCTGATAGCGATGTTGACTTTGTGGTCGACGTGCAGCCGTGGGTGGGGCTGGACTTCTTGGCGCTCTGGGACGAGTTGGAGGACTTGCTCGGCCGGGAGGTTGATCTCGTGACTGAGCGGGCGCTCAAACCGCGCGTTCGGGAGACTGTCTTGCGGGAGGCTGTAACCCTAACCTGACTGCTGTGCAATCTCAGTCTAGAAGGAGATAACAGCGATGCCTCAGATAACCCTGGATATGGATCTGGAGGAAATCAAAGAGCTTGTTCTTCAGCTACCACCTGAAGAACTATTGGCGTTGATTGAGGCAATGGAGGAACGCGCCGAAATTATCAACATGATGAGCCTAGCAGAGACGGGGTTCGCGGAATGGAACGAAGCAGGAGAAGACATCTACGATGCCGAGACCTAAGCGCGGAGAGCTGTGGCTGGTAAGATTCCCATTCACAGACCTGTCTTCAACGAAAGTCAGGCCCGCTCTGGTTATCGCAACTCATAAAGAGGATGTCATTATGCTCGGGATTTTCTCGCGAATACCGACCACCCCACAAGCGGACACCTGGGTACGCATCGAGGCCAATCATCCTCAATTCTCGCAAACCGGACTACGGCAGACCTCAGTACTCAAGGCGGAGAGAATTGCTGCCGTGCATGAATCGGTGTTCCAGCACAAACTGGGTGAGCTACCGCCAGACCTTATGGCACAGGTGCAAGACGCACTCAAGAAAGCGCTGCATATTTAAAGGACGGAGACCCACTCTGCACCGCAGCAAGCTGAAAGCTGATGGCTGAACGCTGACAGCTTAGAAAGGACCACCATCAATGGCGATTGGTACCGACAACGATCCGGTCATCCTGGGCGCCGTGCGTACCCCGTTCGGCAAGTTCGGCGGCGCGCTGCTGCCCTTCACCGCCGTCGATCTGGGCGGCATGGTGATCGGCGAAGCGATCCGGCGGGCCGACATCCCCAAGGAAGAGGTCACGCACACGATCATGGGCTGCGTAGTGCAGGCCGGGTTAGGCCAGGTGCCTTCGCGGCAGGCGGGGTTCAAGGCCGGGCTGGGCCGCGAAGTCACCTCGGACACGATCAACCGTGTCTGCGCGAGCGGCATGCGCGCCGTCGCCCTGGCCGGCGACCTGATCCGGCTCAACCGCCATCAGGTCATCGTGGCCGGCGGCATGGAGAGCATGAGCAACGTGCCCTACTATCTGCGCGGGGCGCGCTGGGGCCAGCGCATGGGCAACGGCGAGATGATCGACGGCGTCGTCTACGACGGGCTGACCGACCCCCTGCTCAACGTGCATATGGGCGAGCACGGCTCGACGGTCGCCGCCGAGGAGAAGGTGGGCCGCGAGGAGCAGGACGCCTGGTCCTACCGCAGCCAGATGCGCGCGGCGGCGGCCACAGCCAATGGCACGCTGGGCCAGGAGATCGTCGGCGTGCAGATCCCGCAGAAAAAGGGCGAGCCGGTCGTAATGGACAAGGACGAGGCGATCCGGGCGGACACCACCCTGGAGGGTCTGGCCAAGCTCAAGCCCGTCTTTACGGCAGACGGCACGATCACCGCCGGTAACGCGCCGGGCCTCAACGACGGCGCGGGCGCGCTGGTCGTCGCCTCGGCGGCCTACGCGAAGGCGCACGGCCTCAAGCCGCTGGCCCGCATCCTGGGCTATGGCGAGGCGGCGTGGGACACGCCCTACCTGGCCTACACCCCGGCGATGGCCGGCCAGGACGCCCTCAAGCGGCTGGGGCTGACAATCAAGGATATCGATCTGGTCGAGATCAACGAAGCCTTCGCCAGCGTGGCCATTATCAGTGCGCGGCGCCTGGGCGTGGACCCGGAGATTGTCAACGTGAACGGCGGCGCGGTCGCCCTGGGGCATCCCATCGGCGCGAGCGGCGCCCGCATCCTGATGACGCTGATCTACGAACTGCGGCGGCGGGGCGGCGGTATCGGCCTGGCGGCCATCTGTTCGGGCACCGCACAGGGCGATGCGATGATCGTCCAGGTCGAGTAGCGATGCAAAATGACGAGTGGCAAGTTCTGTTACTTGCCACTCGTCACTTGTCACTCGTCACTTGGGTTAGCGAGGGTAGCGGGTCTGCGCGGGTGCCTGTGGACGGTTCTGGACCAGGACCGAGAGTCCCCACACCAGCCCAACGGCGAGGCCAAGCAGCATACAGAGCGGAATCACGGTGAGCGGAGAGACGGCGAGGCCGACGATCGCCTGGAGCATCAATTCGAGCA
>JAICHN010000265.1 GCA_025924845.1 Chloroflexota bacterium
CACCCGTTGGTGAAGACGACGCGCCGGCCCTGCCCTCGATGGAAGTCGACGTGGGACCGCAGCGCCTCCAGGCTCGTCGCATACTTCTCCATCGGAGTGAAGCAGTCGGCCAACTCCTTGGCCGAGCAGGTCGCCGTACCGTCCTTGCTGACGACGATCCGGGCCGCGGCGGCGGCGATCTCGGCGGCGACCGGTGCCTGGGCCCCTGCGGCGAGGGTGAGGGCAAGCGCACTGACAAAGGTATCGCCCGCCCCGGTTGCGCGTGTGTGGTCGGCCGGCTGACTGTAGGTGCGGTACGGCGGGCGGTCCCGCTCCACGATTACCGCGCCATCCGTATCGAGGGTGGCGGCGACAATGCGGGCCCCCGTCGCTTCCAACAGCCGTTCACCCTGGGCGACGACCCACTCCGCCCTGCTGCCCGCGTCATCTGCCTCGGATTCGTCGAGTAGGCGCAGAACCTCGCCGTAGTTCGGCTTTACCGCCGTAGCGCCGACCGCACGGTAGGCCGCCAGATCCTTGGCATCCACCACCAGTACGCGGGGCGTGGCACGCGCTGCCGCGGCAAGCGCCTTGATGATGAGCGGAGTCAGGATTCCGTAGCCGTAGTCGGAGACCACCACGGCATCACAATCGGCGAACAACCGG
The DNA here is from genome assembly GCA_025924845.1 of Chloroflexota bacterium. Next base: position 646 of record JAICHN010000265.1, read on the forward strand.
GTAAGGCAGTTGGCCACTCGCCGTTCGGTCCGCCGATCCAGCGGCTCGGTGCTGCCCTGATCGAACCGCAACAGCAACTGGGAACCGGCCAGTACGCGTTGCTTGGTGAGTGTCCGCCGGGCGCCCGACCGGTGAACATGCTCGGTCGCGATGCCCTGTTCGCGCAATGTTTCCAGCACCCGCGCCCCTTCATCATCATCACCGACCACCGAAAGGAAATCGACCCGCGCGCCCAGGCTGTGGAGGTTCACCGCAGCGTTCGCGGCGCCTCCGGGCTGGTCAATAGTCTCGCGCACCTGCACGATCGGCACCGGTGCTTCACGACACAAACGAGTTGCCGTACCGCATATGTACCGATCGAGCATCGCCTCGCCGATCACCAGCACGCGGCGCTGGGCGAAAGCGGCGATTGTCTGCCAGGGAGTAGGATTCATTGGTACCTTTCGGGGTGGTCCGGGATCGGACGACCCATCAAACGTTCCATACCGGAGGCGCCGAGAATCAGCTCTGCCGCCTCGACCAAGCCGCGTGCCCTAAAGTGAGGGAGGCGGCGCGGCGTGAATTGCCACTCCGTCTCATTGCCGTTATCCAGCAACAGTGTCCCGCACCCCGCGGCGCGGCCGGCCTCGATATCGTCGAGAATATCGCCAATCATCCAGGAAGCATCCAGATCGATACCAAGTTCCCACGCGGCGCGCAGAAGCATAGCCGGCGCCGGCTTGCGGCAGGCACAGGCGATGGCATAGCGGGCCACCAGGCCGTCCGGATGGTGCGGGCAATAGTAGAAGCCGTCCAGGGGTACGCCGGCGCTCGCTAGTAGGTCGCGCAATCGAGCCTCGACCCCTTGTAGAGCCCGCTCCGGAAAATATCCGCGCGCCACGCCCGACTGATTGGACACCACGATCAGCCGGTAGCCTGCCCCATGGAGCAGACGCAGCGCCTCCCCCGCGCCGTCCGCCAGGCGGATGCGCGCTGGATCGACGTTAAACGGTATGTCGTCGATGAGCGTGCCGTCTTTATCCAGGAAGACCGCGGGCACGCCCGCCGCTCTTGCCACATGTCGTGCGTCAGGCACACTGGCCATTGCAATTGACTTTCGGCCTACGGCCAGGAGGTTTCGCGCATCGGCAGCACCATCACCTCGGGAATCACCGTCTCTGCCGGTTGCGAAAGCACGAACAGGATCGTTTCGGCCACATTGCGCGGATCCTGTAAGGTACGCTGATCGATATCGGGGAAGCGATCGAGCAGAAACGGGGTGCGCATGCCCCCGGCCACGATCGCCGTCACCTTGATGTTCCGCGGTCTCCCCTCTACGTGGAGGGCGTAACTCAGGCCGAGCAGCCCCCATTTGCTTGCGTGATACACTGACGCATTGGCCCAGGCACGCTTGGCCGCCGTGGAGACGATATTTACGATGTGTCCTCTGCCTTGCGCCTGCATGGCCGGCATCGCGTACTTCGACATCAGGAACGGCCCGGTCAGATTTACCGCCAGTACTCGATCCCACTCCTTGGGGGACAACTCGTCGACCGGCAAGGTGCGATCGATCCCGGCGCAGTTCAGCAGGTAATCGAGCCGCCCCTGTCGCGATAGTGTCTGATCGATCGCTTCGCGCGCCTGGCCGGCGTCGCTCACATCGAGCTTGAGCCATGTCGCCTTGGGTCCGCGGTCGCCGGCGGATTCCGCTACCCGCTCGGCAGCCTCCGCATTGATATCGCCTACCACGACCCGCGCCCCGGCGCCGGCGAGAACGCGGCAGGTGGCCTCGCCCAGCCCGCTGCCGCCTCCGGTCACCAGGGCTACTTTCCCCTCAAGGTTGACCATCGTCGCACCCCATTTCCTTTCCGGCGCCGTGGCGTCGCGCCCCTCATGCTCCCGCCGCCGCACGACGGCGCGCCGGCTTCCCGCCCCCCGCGTCCAGATGAACAATGTCTATACTGGGTATGGTTTGAGGCACTGCCGGCCGATCCGCGCACCATTCCTCTTCGACCCGCTCGCAAATCAGATGGATGACCACCATTTGCACTTCCTGGATGCGCTGCGTGTCGAAGGAGGGGACCACAATCGCCGTATCGGCCAGAGTCAGCAGGTCACCGCCGTCTCTGCCCAGGAGGGCGACACAGTGCATGCCGAGGGTCCGTGCCGCTTCGAACGCGGTGATCAGGTTGCGGGAGCGTCCGCTGGTGCTGATCCCCAGAAGCACATCCCCGGTGCGGCCGAAAGCCTCGACCTGGCGGGCAAACACCCCATCGAAACCGTAGTCGTTGGACCAGGCGGTGACGGTTGCCATGTCGGCGGGTAAGGCTAGGGCGGGAAGACCCGGCCGATCGGCCTGCCTGAACCGGCCGACCAGTTCAGCGGCAAGATGCTGGGCATCAGCGGCGCTGCCGCCGTTGCCGCAGGCAAGCAGCTTGCCGCCCCGCTTGAAGCAGTCCGCGATTACCGCCGCTGCCTCCGCGATGCCGGGGCGCAGGCGGTGGCGCGACTCTCGTGTCGTCTCAAGAAGCCCCGCGAAGCCGGCGTCGACCACGGCCTGCGCGCGGGTGAGGCCGGGGCAAGGCGTAGTGGCGGCGATGACGCTCTCATAGAGCGTCGCCAACGCTCCTCCCACCCGGCGCCAGGTAAACAACCGTCTGGCCCGCCGGCGCCCCTGCCTGCCCAGCTTGATCCGTAACTCGGGATTGGTAATGACGTAGGCCATGCGTTCGGCCAGGGCAGCGGGATCGCTGGGCGGCACTAAGAACCCGGTTTCCCCGTCACGCACGCTGAATTTGATCCCACCCACGCAAGATCCGATCACCGGTGTCCCGCAGGCCATGGCCTCGACCGGCGTGATGCCGAACGGTTCATACCAAGGAGTTACGGCAAACAGGTCGGCCGCGCTATAGAGCCGGCGCAGCATACCGCGCGGCTGGTGGCCCAGGAAACGCACCGCTTCCGCCACTCCCTCCTCTAGTGCTATGGCCTGGAGGCGGCCGATCTCGGGTGTCCGCTCCGGATCCGGCTCCGCGGAGTCACCGCCCGCGATCAACAGCCGCGCCGCGATCCCGTGATTCTTGATGAGCCCCGCCAACCCGCGGATTACCGTGTCGACCCCTTTGCGGGGTACCATGCGGCCGAGCTGAAGAATCACGTGCTCGTCCGGATCAAGGCCCAGCAACCGGCGCGCCTCTGCCCGGTCGACGGGCGCCAACTCCTCCGGATCAAAGCCACAGGGAATAATGGTCACCTTGGCTCGATCCGCGTGATAGAGCTCGACCAGGTCTTCCTCGTCCTGCGGACATTCGGCGATGATCCGATCCGCCTCCATGACAAGGCGGTCCTCAATGGCGAAACGCGCATCGGGGAACTGATCGTCGATGCCCTGGTAGAACCGGCGCACCCGACCGAGCGCGTGAAAGGTGATCACAAACGGCGTGCCCGTGATCCGCTTGAGATCGGCCGCGACCAGCCCGGACATCCAGAAGTTCGCGTGAATCAGGTCGTAGCCTCGTTCCTCATAGCTGATGAAACGCAACATCCAGGTGGTGAACTCATCCATGAATGGAAGCAGTGCTTCCTTGCGCACGTACCGGGATGGCCCGGCGGCAACGTGAATCACCCGTACGCCGGGCTGCCAATCGTCTATTTCCGGCAGACGTGGACTGTCCCGCCGCGTGAAAATGTCCACGGTGTGGCCCAGCGCGGCGAGCGAGCGCGCCACCTCGCCTACGTACACATTCTGGCCCCCGCTATCGACACCGCCGAGCGTCGCCAGCGGTGAGGCATGTTCGCTGATCATGGCAATACGACAGGTCATAGATAGTCTCCCTAGGTGCCGCCGGCGACCAAGCGCAGCGCCTGATCCCAGTCGTGACTGAATCGTTCGATGCTGAATCGTTCCCGCGCATAGTCCCGAGCGGCGGACCCCATGCGGCGGGCCAACTCCGGATCCTCCAGCAGCTCACGCATACCTTCGACCAACCGCGCCGCATCGGTATGCAGGTAGCCGGAGACGCCGTTCTCTACCGCCGTTACCATCTCGGTGGTCGCCAGACCGACGATAGGCATGCCGACCATCATCGCCTCGCAAACCGCCAGCCCCAGACTGGTGTAGCGGATAGGGTTGCAGAAGAAACGATAGCGGGCCTCGAACGCGGGCAACCGATCGTGGGGTACCTCGCCGAGTCCGCCCAGTTGCTCGGCTTCCATCCCGACCAGGTCGAGAGGGATCCGCCGACGCATGCTCGTGAATATGTCGGCGCCCAGGCGGCGGCCACGCCAGTGCAGCCCGTTGATCACCACGATGCCGCGGGCAATATCGCCGCTATAGCGTATCCCCTCCGGGATCACCACGCCATGCTCGATCACACACGTCGGGGTTCGCCCGCTGTCCCACATTAATTGGTTGAAGTGAGTGACATGCACCAGCAGCACTGATGGGTCATCTACCGGGTGGCGGGTATCGGTCGGGTGCTCGCGCGGCGGGTCGTGCTCCAGATAGACGCGAGGCAGGCGGCGCTGCACACCGGAGAGGATCTCATACTGATCCTTGAGGTAATGGGGTCGAGACTGGAAGAGAATACAATCCAGCGCCAAATCGCGCACCTCATCCACCGGCACCTCATGAACATTGTCCGGCCATTGATGCACCCCGGTCCGGCCGCCATAGCCGGCGGCGCGATCGGGCCGCACAGGCAGGTAGAAGTCATGCGGCGCATGCACCAGATAGTAGAGATAGCTGCCGTGGACATGCCACGTTAGTACGCGCAACCGATCCATTGCCGGCCAATTCTATTTGCTCTCCTCGTGTCCATACTTTCGATGGTAAAGGCTGCATGCTAAGGATCCTTCGGTGAACTGTCCAGCAGATCGCGCTTTTAGGTACCGCGGATTGGGCAATTGCACAGTCGGACGCGGTAGTGCTGAGTTCGCTTGATTCCTTATTCCCCCCAACTCATCATGATAGGAGTGACCGGTGTGTGCGAATGGGTGAGCGCGGGTGCGGCAGACATCGCACCTTCGCGGCAAGATCGATGAAACGCGCTCCGCACATTGGGCAAAGAACCGCCGGGGCCGTCAGGCCGGCGGCTGTGCGAATGCCGTGGCCGGGCAGGTTGGAGCGGGCAGCATGAGCCGGCACGAACGGGAAGGCATGGAGAATAAGTCGCCATGATAGCCGATCTAAAGGATGTCGCGGGCCCGGTCGCGCGTCGTGTCGCGGGCCTGTTACGGACTCAGGTGGCGGTACTCGACGATCGGGGCGACGTTATAGGCAGCAGTCCAGGCAAAGCCGGTGCGGGGCTGGGACCGGATCCGTTGCGGGTGCCTATTCAAGGACATGGGTGGCGCGGCGAAGTGGTGATGCGCACCGCAGGTGAGACCACATCACCGCACGTGCTTCAGGCCGTGGTCGAGTTAGCGGTGAATCAGGTCCTTGCCACCGCGCAACTACAGAACCAACATTTGCTAAAGGCAACTTTCGTTCACGACTTGCTGCACGGGCAATTGCAGGACGAAGGTGATATTCTGCGCCAGGGTCAGATCCTCGGTATGGATCTTTCCCGCCCGCGCGCGGTGATCTTGATCGAGGCAACCGATCATATTCTGCCCATGACCGCCGGCGCGTACACGCACGGGCGTAAGGTCTACATCCGACGTCGCGCCCAGGAAATCATTGATGCGGTCGTGAGCTTCTTCGAGCTCCCCAACGACGCGATCTGTGCCCACATCGGTCAGGGAGAGGTGGCGGTGCTCAAGGCGAGCAGCACGCGCGATCTGGCCGCCTGGGCCGGTCCCGATGGTCAGGCGCGCCCAGCCGCTTCTTGGGCCGATCTTGACGCCCTCAAGCGCGCTGCTTCGGCCCTGCTGAACCGCCTTCGAACCGATACCGGCAAGACGGTGAGCGTGGGCATCGGCCGCTACCATCCCGGGGTGCTGGGCCTGGCTCGTTCCTACGAGGACGCGCGCGCCGCCCTTTCGCTGGGTTGCCGTTTTCTGGGCCGGAATCGAGTGCATTGCCTTGACGGCCTGGGTATTGCCGCCTTCGTCGGCGTGTCCCACGAGATGACCAAGCTGAGCCTGGCTAACCATCTGCTCAGTCCGCTCGATCACGAGCCGGAGTTGATCGAGACCTTACAAGTCTTCTTTGACCTGGACTGCAGCACATCGCGGGCGGCAGGGGCGCTTTCCATTCACCGTAACACCCTTGGTTATCGTCTGGACAAAATTGCCTCCCTCACAGGGCTCGATCCACGGTATTTCGAGCATGCCGTACAAATCCGCCTGGCCCTCGTGCTGCAGGCGCTGCATGATATCCGACCGGACTACGCGGCCGCTCGTCTCGCCGACCAGGATACGAACGGCGCCAGGGATCGTGCCGGTTCGGCGGAACTCGGTCTCACCGTACTCGAAGGGGCCGGCATTGATGCACCGGCTCCGCTTCGGAGGGTCGATCGTCGCCCAGTCGGAGCGGGGTATGTGGCGCGCGGCGCGCGCGCATACGCCGATTCCGGTTGGGAGGAAGATTCATGAAGGCGATAGGCGGGCCGAGGAAATGAAGCGGATCGTCATGGTCCGCGCCCTCCCCGGCCTGGGCGATATGCTCTGCGCGGTGCCCGCGTGGCGGGCCTTGCGCGCAGCCCAGCCCACCGCGACGATTACCCTGATCGGTCTCCCCTGGGCGCGCGCCTTCGCGGCGCGTTTCCCGAGCTACATCGACGAATGCATCGA
>JAICHN010000266.1 GCA_025924845.1 Chloroflexota bacterium
GCGGCCGCGGTCATCGCCTCGAACTTGGGGATCCAGCGGTTGACCCACTCCACGCGCAGCTTCTGATAATCCAGATAAGTGATGGTGACGGGGTCGGCGTTCGGCCGTGCCGCCTGTACCTCCGCGGCCGTACCGAGTGCTCCGGCACCCACGGCCAGACCGGCTCCAGTTACGGCGGTTTGGGTGAGAAATCGCCGGCGAGATCGCGGTTCGTTGTCGAACATGCACATCTCCTTCCAGGGGACTTTTGGACTGCTTCACGGCGCCATTAACCACAAAGCATGGCGGCACTGTAGCAGGTGCCGCCGGAGGATGCAAATCCATGACGGCGCCCACTATTCGCGTCCCTCTCTTGAGGGACGATACGCTTGAACCATAGGCCATGAAGCGGGCGAGAACAGTACTCTTTAAGCCCAGCCCAGCGCGCGCAAATTGTCCAGGGACCGCTTGGCGCTGTCCAGCGACGGCATGGTCGGAGCATCGTGTTCAATGATCAACCACTCGGTCCCCTGCTTCACCGCCGCCTCGCAAATGCCCACGATGTCCAGGGTGCCGTCGCCTACCTCGGCAAAACGACGTTCCTGGTCCATATCCTTCAGATGGACCACCGGAATCCGGCCTGGATACTTCTCCAGAAGGCCGATTGGATCGGTGCCGGCAAAGGCGGCCCAATACACATCGAGTTCCAGACCGACCAGATCGGGGTCGGTGCCGGCGAGGAGGCGTTCGAGCAGGGTAACCCCGTCCTCGAGCTGGAACTCGAAATCGTGGTTGTGATAGCCGAAGCGGATGCCCGCGGCGCGACAGCGCCGGCCAAACTCGTTCAAGCGGGGAGCGAGCGTGCCGAAGAAGGCCCCGCTTCGTTGCTCCGGGGGCAGCCAGGGGAGGATCAGATGAGAGCAGCCCAGGGCCAGACAGTAGGTGATTTCGCGATCGAGATCTCCCTCCAGAGCGGCCAGGCCAACGTGGGTAGCGGCGGCGCGCATGCCCGTCTCGGCTAATAAATCGCGCATCCGCTCCGCGTCCAGATCACCATAACCGGCGAACTCGACGGCCGGATAGCCCAGCGCCGCAACCCGGCGCAGCGTGCCCGCGAAATCGCGCGCCGTCTCATCGCGTACCGTATATAACTCCAGGGCTACATCGGCCATGCCAATCCTCCATGAGCACCCAACATTACGTTCTTGCATGGTACCCCCTTAGCGTCGAGCCGTCCGAACCAGGCATACCATAGGCAATGCCGCCCCGTTTCACTATAATCAAGGGGATTGAGCGCCAGGAGGTAGCCTGTGATGCTGGACCGCCGGAGTGCCGTGCCCCTTCACCACCAGTTCCAGCGGCTTCTCATCGAGCAGATCAGATCCGGTAGTCTCTCGCCGGGCACTCGGTTGCGCACCGAACGCGAATATGCCGCTCAATTAGGGATCAGTCTGGCGCCAATTCGCCAGGCGCTCAGGGACCTGACGCATCAAGGTTATCTGGAGCGGTTTAGGAGCCGAGGTACGTTCGTGCGTGAGCGGAAGATCGAGGAGAAGATCACTGCCCTCCCCGGAGCCGAGCCCACCGCCGAACAACCCGTAACCCTTGAAGTGCTGCGTCTCGAGCGGGCCGATGCCGAGCCCGCCATCGCCGCGCAACTCGGCCTTGCCCCTCACGCGCCCGTTGTCCTGGCCCGGCGGCGGGGCTGGGTAAAGGGAGAGCCGGTCCTCCTGCTTACATCGTATTTTCCCGCTGATCGCTTCCCCGGTCTGGAACGGCAGGATCTGGGCGGGGGATCGCTCTATAAGGTATTGACCGACCAGTACGGCAGCGTGATTCGTCGGACCGCGACGACGATTGAAGTGTGGCCCGCCGATGATGAGTCCGCCGCGCTTCTGGTCGTAGCGGGCGGTATGCCGCTACTGCGCGTGGAGCGCCACGGTTACGGGAAGGATCGCGAGTTGCTGGAATACGCGGAGGCGCACTACCGGGCGGATCGCTACCGCTTCCTGGTCAAGGGCCAATCCGGATAAGCTGCCTCCCCGCGGCAGGGATCTCGGCCCGGAGACGAACATTCGATCGTTTTCAGTGGGTAGCTATCCACCACCTTCCTTGGGCGGGCGCTGCCGTTACAGGCATACTACCGATGGTCGGCCGAGAAGGTGCGCTATGCTTCCGGGAGAGGCTAGGATCAACGGCGGATAATGAAAGTTCTACTGGCCGAGCGCTCGTGCCCGGATGGCGGTCTCCTCCAGCGGCTATTGAAACAGCGAGGCCACGCAGTCCACACGGTAGGGGACAGCGAGGCGGCCTTCATGGTCTGGCGGAGCGGATCATTCCCCCTGGTGCTGATCGGTAACGTGCTGCCGGGGCTTGAGGGAGTGGAGTTTTGTCGCCGCGTGCGCGCGTTGCCCGAAGGAAAGCAGTGTCTGCTTCTGGTTGTAGGCGACATTGACGATCAGGCGGGCCCGGCCGCCGCGATTGATGCCGGGGCGGATGATTATCTGCTGCTGCCCATGACCGAAGAACAAGCGCGGGCTAGAATAGTGATTGCCGAACGAAGGGTGATCCACTTGCTGCGCGGCTGCTACGGCGCGACTTCCCTGCGCGATCGCACCGCCATAAAGGCCCTGCGCGCGAGCGAGGAGCTGTTTCGCGCCGCCTTCAATAACGCCGCCGTGGGGATGGCGCTGCTCAGCGCGGAGGGCGTTCCGGTTCGGGCAAACCACCGCCTGTGTAAGATGCTCGGGCGCTCCGAAGCCGAGTTGCCGCGCCATTCCTTCCCCCACCTCCTGCATCCCGATGACCGCCGGCAGGTGTGGCGCTATCTGCAGCGTACGGTCGACGAATCCGAGGGGCAAGGGCTGGAGTGCCGATACCTTCGCGGCGATGGTAAAGCGATCTGGTGCCGGGTCGCGTCGTCACCGATTGCCGGCGCGGATGGTCAGGTGGGTCATCACCTCCTTCTACTGATCGATATCACGGCCCATAAGCAGGCGGAGGATTACCTGACGCAGTTGGCGCACTATGACCTACTTACCGGTATCCCCAATCGTGCCCTCTTTCGAGTGCGCCTGGCCGAGGCGCTCGGCCGGGCACGCCGCCACCAACACCAACTGGCCGTGTTGTTCGTCGATCTGGACGGCTTCAAGGCAGTGAATGATACGCTGGGTCATGCCGGAGGGGACATGGTGTTGCAACTGGCGGCGGAGCGGATGACCCAGTGCGTGCGCGCCGACGATATGGTGTCACGTCTCGCGGGCGACGAATTCACGGTCGTGCTGTCGCGTATTCGCGGCGCGGATGCTGCCGAGCGGGTGGCGGGCACGATTATTCGCGCGTTGGCGGAGCCCTTTCTTCTGGGCGATCGGCGGATCTATGTCACCAGCAGTATCGGCATCTCTGTCTTTCCCAACGCGGGGCGGGAAGCCGAAGCCTTACTCGCCGCCGCCGACGCCGCGATGTATGTAGCAAAGGGTGAGGGCAAGAACCGATTCGCGTTTTATCGGGACGAGACGCGGGCGGCAGTCTGAGCGCGGTTCTTGGCATAACTTCACCCGGACTGTGCGCTGACCCCTGATACAACTTGACGTAAATCCGCCGGCGACGGTTGAGGCACTGTCACGAACCTTGCCCCCAGGGTACAGGAGACACCGTGCGGTAGACTGCTCTCTGAAACGTGCCGATGCACCGCGTCGGCGTGGCGATCGGGCCGACCTAAGAACAAGCAAGCCCACGCAAATGGGAGGCGCGGCCAAACGTGCTGGAAGGCACGCAAGAGAGGAAGGGTATCCATGGCGGAGCATAATAGAGCGCGGTGGCTGGCCGAACCGGAGTGGCTGGCGGACCACCTGAACGATCCGGCCATTCGTATGGTGGACATGCGAGGCGAGGTGCGGACGGTCACTGGAGAGGATGGGGTCCATAAGGCCCTCTATACCGGATTACCCGACGAATATCGAGCCGGGCATATTCCGGGTGCCGTCTTCGTGGACTGGGCGAGCGATATCGTGGATCCGAACGATCCGGTGCCCGCGCAAATCGCGCCGCCGGATCGCGTTGCCAGGTTGCTGAGCGATTTGGGGATAGGTGACCAGACCACGGTTGTCGCCTACGATAGCCACCCCACCGGTCAATTTGCCACGCGAATGTGGTGGTTGCTCCGCTATTATGGCCACGACCAGGCAATGGTCCTGAACGGCGGATTGGCCCGCTGGCAACGCGAGGGGAGACCGCTCGACGCCGAGACGCCGAGTTACCCGCCGGCAACCTTCACGCCTCGTGTTCAGTCCGCCTGGCGAGTGACGGCTGAGGAGGTGCTGGCCTTGATCGGGCAGCCGGGAACTGATCTGGTCGATGCTCGTGAACCCGCGCAATACACCAACGCGGTGCGCCGTGGTCCGCGTGGCGGCCACATACCGGGCGCCATTTCAGTGCCGCGTGAGCAGTGCATCGACGATGCGGGGAACTTCAAGAGCAACGCCGATTTGCGGGCGGCGTTGGAGGGCGAAGGGCTGCGAGCGGAGCGGCGAGTAGTTGCCTATTGCAACGGCGGCGTCGCGGCGACCACACTGTTGTTCAGCCTGAGCTTGCTGGGCTATCCCTCTCTGGCCAACTACGACGGCAGCTGGAACGAGTGGGGGAACCGACCAGAGCTACCGGTCGAGGTCTGATCAAGAGCTATCGGAGGAAGGTCAGCATACTGACCTTCCTCCGATAGCTTACCTCGCGCCTACTATTCGGGCAGATAGGTTAGTATAGTAAACATATAGTATTCCCGTTTCAACCATCAGAGAAGTATGTTTACTAATCATCGTTTTCGAGCAATAGCGTATAGAGTCGCGCCTGAGGAGCGAGATCGTTACGGTTGGTGCGTAGCGGGCACGAAGCGGATGGCCGGCGGTTCGGCGATCAGGTCGGCGGAGATTTCGCGGATCTTCCGGGCCAGTTGTCGTTCCAGCCATTGGCAGGAAGCGAGGTCGGCACAACGGACCAGCAGCGTCTCGCCGTCGCACGCGATCTGGGTGGTTGGCGCTACCTTTGCTTGGTAGACCGTGGGTGCGACGACCGCGGCCAGTTCGCGTTTGATCGCCTCCCATAACTCATCGTGCTTGAGGGGCGGGACCGGCCCTGTTTCTTGTAAGGGGGTAGGGGGTACTGTTTCTTGCTGATCTGTGTAGTGTAATTGCTGTTTATTGTAGGTGTCCCGCTGGACAGGTGGGTCAAGGTGATCCGAGGCGGCCGGCCGGACACCTCCCTGGCGTCCAGTGGGACGGGTGGGAGGTGTCCGGCTAGACACCTGGGAGGTGTCGGAGCCGGCATCAACCGGGGAAGCGCCGCGCGTTCGATTACCCCAGATTCGCCCATCCTGGTCGCAGAGGCGGAGACGAATATAGCTCGGTCGGAAGCCACGTTCGGGATCGAGTTGAAGGTGGCGCTCGATCAATCCTTTGCCCTCCAACCCGGCCAATGCTCGTTGCACGCTCCGCTCGCCGATGCGTGCCCCCCAATCGAGACGCGTGCCCTCGCGAGTGACGATACCGCCGGAAATCTGCTCGATCGTGATTTGGTCCCCCTGCTTCTTGAAGCCGAGGGTCCGGCGGATCAGATACAGGAGAACGCGCAACTCTATTTCGGGAAGGAAGGGCGCCACCCAGTCAAAGAAAACATCGGGCGTCTGGGTATACAGGGGGGGATATAGACCGGGAAAGGCGGACCAATCGGGAGGGCCGCTGAGATCGTAGGGCCCGGCCGAGAAGTCGTCATCACGCGGCATCGCTACCTCCAGCTGCTCGACCATTGGCCCGGGCGACCAGGTGAATATACCGATCCAGCGTGGTCAGCAGGTCCTCTCGATCAGCAACCGGGATGGTGTCATCGTGCAGGAGATCGACCAGGGCGCAGAGGGTCGGATGGCTGGTGATTTCCGGTCCAAAGCCCTCGGCCGGGAGCCCGGCGGCGGCGAGGAGCCGATTGGTCTCGGTGGGGCTGAGCGCCAGGGCGCGCGCGAGCGCGAGTACCTGATCGCGCCCGGTGGGGAGCCGCTGATCCCGCTCAAGCCGGTTGACCGTCCCCACGTTCACGCCGCCCGCCCGGGCCAATCCATTTTGGGCCAAGCCGGCGCGTTCGCGGTAGCCCCGCAATAGGGCGCCGAAGCTTGCTTCCATTCGGCGCTCCCCTCCCTCTTCCCTCTGTTGCCCGCTAGCATAGCCTGCCGTTGCGGATCCGTCAATCCCCCATGGGGCTTATCCTGCTATATGCATAAGCATGCGTTAATTTCAGCCAACTTTGCAAATCCGCAAAGAACACGGTCCCGCTCACTCAATCACCGCTGAGCATGGACGCCTGTGCCCGGCCGCGGTATAGCTCAGCGCCCCCTCAAGTTGAGTCTCTTGCCGGTCATCCTCACCGTCATGGCGGTACACTTTGGGCTGGATTCACCCCGTGTGGACCAGAGGACCCGCTACTGCCTGCCGACCATCCGGCGGCCGATTATGAAGTTGTGGAGAAACGATGGGGGCGGCGATGGAATCCTCGGGTAGCGCGGGAACCGGTTGGAGCGAAGCGGATTCGCGACACTTCCTCGAGGTCGGACAAATCCACACGCCCGGGCGAGCGGAGATCCGCGAGACACTCCTCGACCTCATTCCGGCCGAGCAAGATGAACCGTTTCTTGCCGTTGAGCTTGGCGTGGGTGGCGGCTGGCTGAGCGAGGCGATCCTACGGCGTTTCTCCGCTTCGCGTGTCGTGGGCTTTGACGGCTCCCCAACCATGCTTCGGAAAACCGGCGCCAGGTTAGGTCCGTTCGCCGGACGCTTTGCGTTGCGGCCGTTCCGGCTGGAGGATCGATCCTGGTTGGCGGAAGTCGGCGCCGATACGCGGTGCTTTGTCAGCTCATTGGTGATCCATCATCTTGACGCAGCCGGAAAGCAGGCGCTCTACCGTGATCTGTACTCGCGCCTCAAAGCCGGAGGCGCGCTGCTCATCGCCGACCTTGTCGCGCCCAATGGCGAGCGGGAGCGTCGGTGTATGGCGCGGTGGTGGGATGCTGAGGTGGAGCGCCAATCGCTCGCCGCTACCGGCGCCCGCGCAGTGTACCGACAATTCGTTGACGACGGCTCGAACTGGTATGCGCATCCCGATCCGATGGATATGCCGTCAACAGTGTCCGAACATCTTTCCTGGTTGACCGAGGCTGGGTTCGTCAACGTGGATGTGTTTTGGTTGCAAGCGGGTCACGCCGTCTACGGAGGCTATAAGGAACCATTGTCGCGGCTCAGGAGCACGTCAAGCCGCGGCCCTCTGGGTAGGCAA
>JAICHN010000267.1 GCA_025924845.1 Chloroflexota bacterium
GGACGTGCAGAACGATCTGCTCTCCGGCAAGATCGCCATGTCCACCAACTGGGAAGGGTCGATGAGTAGCTCCAACGACAAGACCCAGGCCGTGGCGTCCGTGCTCGGCCAGGTCCGTATGGCGCTGATCCCCGGCTCGGCCACGCGGAAGAGCGGCACATGCCTGGGGCCCGAAGGCTGGTCGATCATGAAGGCCGCGCCCAACCTAACCCAGGCCAAGGCCTTCGTCAACTGGTGGATCACGATGAAGGAGCAGATCATTGCCATGGAGGTTTTCGATCAGTTCCCCATCTACAGCTCGCTGTATGCCAATCCACAACTGCGCAAGCTCGTGGCCGCCGCCGACGGCCAGGACGATTTCGCCATCTATGGTCAGCAGTTCGACTATGCCCAGGCACGCCCCAACTTCCCAGGGTATCTTGATGCCTCACAGCGCCTTCAGGTGCATCTCCACAAGGCCTTCCTCGGTCAGGAGACGCCACAGAAGGCCCTTGATAACGCGGTGTCCGAGATGAAACAGGCCACAGGCAGTGGGAACAATCCGTAGCTAGCCTGCAAGGCGCGGCACACGGCCAAGCAGAAGGCCGTGTGCCGCGTCGGCACGCTACCTCAACATCATGGCACAAGTACCTTCTTCGCTGAAGACGCCGCGCAGGGGACGGGAGCCGAGCGCGCACGAGATGCAGGAGGCTAATCTGGCCTTTGTGCTGATCGCGCCGACCTTGGTGATCGTGGGCCTCGTCTTTGTCTGGCCGGTGCTCTACTCGCTGTGGCTGAGCTTTAACCGCTACAATCTCACCGCCTCGCCCAATCCAACCTTCGCCTGGTTTCATAACTACGCACTCATTTTTACCGACCCGTTCTATCGAAACGACGTGCTGGGGGCGACCGAACGCACCACCCTCTTCACCGTGGTCTCGGTGCCGATTGAACTGGTGCTGGGCCTGGCGTTCGCGCTGTTGCTCAACGAGGAGATGCCGGGGCGCAACATCCTTCGTTCGGTGATGATCGTGCCCTACGCGATGTTGACGATCAGCAACGGGCTGGTGTGGGACTACATCCTCGATCCCACCTATGGCGTCCTGAACACGATCTTGCAGCGCTGGGGCCTGATCAGCAATTATCAGGATTGGCTGGGTACCCCTACCGGCGCCATGGGCTGGGTGATCGCCGCCGACGTGTGGAAGACGACCCCGTTCATGACGATCATCCTGTTGGCCGCCCTTCAGACCTTCCCTACCAATGTCTACCGTGCCGCCGAGGTGGATGGAGCCGGGGCGATCAGGCGCTTCTTTTACATCACGCTGCCCATGCTCCGGCCCGCCATTCTGGTGGCCCTGGTGCTGCGTACGCTCGGCGCCTTCCGGGTCTACGATCTCATCTATGTGCTGACCGGAGGCGGCCCGGCGAACGGCACCAACGTGCTGAGCTATTATATTTACGATCAGGCCTTCCAGAATTACTACATCGGCTACGCCTCGGCCGTGGCCTATCTCACCACCATCGCCATGGTGCTGATCATCCTGATCTATCTGTGGCTGTTGCGGACGGAGCCGGCGGCATGAGCGGACATCGCTACGGACTAGCCCGCCGTATTTTCATCGTGGTGGCCCTGGCCTTCTTCGTGCTGTTCAGTCTGCTGCCCTTTGCCTGGATGGTGCTCAGTTCGTTCATGTTCAAATCGCAGCTCTTGACCGATCCCTTCGCCCTGCCGCCGCATTTCACGCTCGACAACTACGTCCGACTGTTCACCTCGGCCAACGACGGCATCGGTTCGTCCAACTTCATCCACGCGATCATTAATTCGCTCGTCGTCTGCACCATAACGACGATCATTGCCCTGGCGATCGGCGCCGTAGGCGGCTAT
Source organism: Chloroflexota bacterium (assembly GCA_025924845.1). The sequence goes on from JAICHN010000267.1 coordinate 1,868, forward strand.
GCCTTCGCGCGCTTACACTTCCCCGGCCGAAACACGCTGCTGCTGTTTATGCTGGCCATCCAGTTTCTCCCCTCGGTCACAGTGATCATCCCGATGTATTTGATGGGCCGATGGGCTCATCTTCTGGATAGCTGGTGGATTCTGGTCTTTGCCTACACCAGCTTCGCGTTGCCGTTCGCGCTTTGGATCCTCCGCGGCTACTTCGAGACGATTCCGCGCTCGCTGGAGAACGCGGCGCGTATCGACGGCTGCTCGCGCGTCGGCGCCTTCATTAAGATAGTGCTCCCGCTCTCGGCACCCGGCCTGGCGGCTACCGCCATTTTCACCTTCCTCAATGCCTGGGATGAGTTCTTCTTCGCCCTGATCTTCACCAACACCTACAAAGCGAAGACCTTGCCGGTCGCACTCTCCGAGTTCACCAGCCGCCACACCATCGACTTCGGGTTGCTGATGTCGGGCGGCGTGGTGGCCAATATTCTGCCGGTGCTGATCGCCCTCTCGATGCAGCGTTACATCGTACGCGGCCTGACCGCGGGCGGCGTGAAGGGATAGAGCTTTAAGTGGCTAGCGTGACCCTGAAGAACCTCAGCAAGCGCTTCGGCAAAGTGACGGCGGTGCAGGACGTAAACCTGGAAATCCGGGACGGCGAGTTCGTGGTATTGCTTGGCCCCAGCGGCTGTGGAAAATCTACCATGCTCTATAGCATCGCCGGATTGGAGACGATCTCCGGCGGCGAGATCTTCATCGGCGATCGGCTGATGAACCGCGTGCCGCCCAAGGCACGGAATATCGCCATGGTCTTCCAGGACTACGCGCTGTATCCCCATATGAACGTCTATAACAACATGGCGTTCGGCCTCAAGTTGCGCAAAGCATCCCATCCCGAGATCGAACGCCGCGTCCAGGAGGCCGCCGCCATGCTGAGCATCGAGCACTTGCTGGAGCGCCGCCCGCGTGAGCTTTCGGGCGGGCAGCGTCAGCGCGTGGCCCTGGGACGGGCCATAGTGCGCGAGCCCGATGTGTTCCTGATGGACGAGCCGCTCTCCAACCTCGATGCCATCCTGCGGGCGCAGATGCGGACTGAGATCGCTCGCCTTCACCATCGTCTGAACAGCACCTTTATCTACGTGACACACGATCAGGTAGAGGCGATCACCATGGGGGATCGCATCGTGGTGCTCAAGGATGGGATTATTCAGCAGGTGGGCAGCCCGCAAGAAGTCTACGAACACCCAGCCAATGTGTTCGTGGCCGGATTCATCGGTACGCCGGCCATGAACTTCCTGCGCGGTACGGTGAAAGCGCGGGAGGGCAGTTTGGTGCTCGATACCGGCGACTTCACCGTTCCCCTGGCGGGCACGGGCGCGGCGTCGGCGACAGCCTATACGGAGAAAGCCTTGATCGCGGGCATCCGCCCCTCGGCCATCGCTCTGGTCAGGCCGGATGAGCCGTCGGCCGCGGACGGCGGAGCGATCGCGGCACGGGTGGACGTGGTGGAACCGATGGGCGACATCGCCTATATCCAGGCATTCCTGGCGGGCCAACTCTTCACCGTGCGCGCCGATCCCCAGGCCCTCCCCGCGGCGGGGCAAACCGTGCTGCTGCGGATCAATAGCGCCGCCCTGCACCTGTTCGACGCCGACAGCCAGCGGTCCATTCTGCCGCAACAGGCGCCGGCCCTGGAGCCGGCGCGCTAACGCTGTGCCGACCATCACCCATGATCCTCGGGCTAAAGCCGGAAGCGCCCAATTACTCGGCTGTTTTCGGATCGTGAGAACTGGATGAGCGGTGCTCTACACGATAACCTAATATCGATTAGGCTAATCGATATTAGGTTATCGTGTAGAACGACAGGATCAGACACGAATATAGAATCAAACATCCCAGAGCCAAACAGATCCGAAATCACCCACGGTAGCAAGGAGAAAAGAAGGTGAGCGAACGATCGCTTCTGGTGCGCGGGAGCGGCACTACCCACGGGTTGGCTCTTTCGCTGACCCCCGAGCAGGCCGGCTGGACCCATATCGGCTTCGACCTCCTCCGTCTCGCCGCCGGTGAAACCTGGAACGGGGCCACCGGGGAACGCGAGGTAGCGTTGGTCAGTATCGGCGGCGTGGCGCGCGTGAGCAGCGGCGAGAACAACTGGGGCGTGGGCGGGCGGCCCACCCCGTTCGAGGGCATGCCGCACTGCCTCTACCTGCCGCCGGGTACGGACTACCGAGTGGACGCCGCCACCAGCCTGGAACTGGCGATCTGCAGTGCTCCCGCTACCGGCGCACCGCTGCCGCCCCGTCTCTATCTGCCCGAGGATATGCAGGTTCACACGCGAGGCGAGGGCCAGTGCCAACGAGAGATCCACGACATTCTAATGGAAGATCGGCCGGCCGGCAGCCTGTTGCTGACCGAGGTATACAGCCCGGCCGGCAACTGGTCCAGCTATCCCCCTCATAAACACGACGAGGACCGCCTACCGGATGAGTCCCAACTGGAGGAGACCTACTACTTCCGGATCAATCCGCCACAGGGTTTTGCCCTGGAGCGGGTGTACACCGGCGACGGCAGTCTGGACCAGACGGTGGCGCCTCGGAACGGTGATCTGGTGCTGGTGCCGCGCGGCTACCACGTGGTGGGGGCGCCGCACGGCTACGAGGTCTACTATCTGAACGTACTGGCCGGTCCCAAGCGAGCGCTACGTGTCAGCTTCGACCCCGACCATGTGTGGGTAAAGGAATCATGGGATCGGGTGTGGTAAGGAGCCTTTCATGTACCATCCGCGTCACTGCGTGGGCCTTGTCGTAGCGGCATTGATGCCGGCCTTGCTTCTGGGCGGCAGCGCCGGCGCGGCCCCGGCCGGGCAACCCCTGGCGGCGAATCAGCAAAATGCGTTGGACACGGTCGCCTTTCGCACCGTTCAGCACGGCAGGCTCGGCGGCGCTCACACTATTCTCGTCACCACGGATGGGGGGCGGACCTGGACGCGCCAGTATTCGGGGCCGTCCACCGTACGGCAATTCTCCTTCGTATCGGACAGTGCCGGCTGGGCGATGGGCCGCGGATCTCTGCTCCGCACCACCAATGCCGGCAGGAACTGGAGCGTGGTCCACAAGCCCCCGCACGCACTCCAGCAGATTGATTTCGTGACCTCTTCGCGGGGCTGGGCTATCGCAGGCAACCGCCCTGACCAGATGGCGCTGTACCGCACCAACGATGCCGGCACTACCTGGACGTCACAATCGTTATCCATGCCCGTCGGCGCGGTGTGCTTTAGCGATCCCGCGCACGGCTGGGCGGCGCGAGCCTTCTCGACCGGGAAAACGGCCGTGGCCATTGTGGCCACCGGTGATGGCGGTACGACCTGGCGCCCAGTCGCGGTACCGCCCGGCGCCGGAGATATAGGCGGGTTCGTAGGACAGAAACTCAGTTGCCCGACCGCGAATACGGTGTGGGATCTGGTCACCTTTGGCGGCTACGCGGGCGGCGCGGCATACGCGCTCTACCGCGGCACGGCGGGCGGTACGCAGTGGAAAGCGGTGGCGCAGGTGATGGCGCCGGGACATTCGGGAGCGCCCAGGGGGCCGGGCACGGCGCCCGGCGATCTGGCCGCCCCTTCAGGGCAGGTGGCCTATCTTGCCGGCATGTGCTTTGCCTGTGGCGGGCAGGGAACAACGTCGGTAGGCGAGACGCTGGATGGAGGGAAGACCTGGCGCAACCTCGGCATCCCCGGCCTACCCACGAGCACGGCAGCGCTGTCGTTTCCGGCGTCCCACGAAGGCTGGCTGGTGGCCAATTGGCAAACGAGCGCGGCCAAGCAGCAGAGCGCGGTCTTCAAAACGACGGACGGGGGAATTATCTGGCAACGGCAGATTCCGGCACCTCAGGGGATGGTCAGCGTAACTTTCACCCTGACCCTCTACGGCTACGTACCCGATGGGCAGGAGTTTGCCGTGGCGGGGCCGCCGGAACTGGGCGGCGGTTCGGGCGCGCTTCCCATCTGCACGACCATCGCGGCGCGCCTCAAGCTGGGCTTGGTCCCCTGCGTGGGTAATCGCACGGTCTACGCGCGAAACATTCTGGTGCCGCGCGGCAGCACTTTCGACTTCTATTTCGAGCGTTTCACGCCCCAGCATACGGTGGCGCCCCTGATCCTGTACAGCGGAACCCGTACGGCGAACAAGGACCTGACGGTCGGGGCCTATATCCGGTTCGGGTAGCGAGGTTCCCTCAATCCGTGCCTCAAGGCGCTTCCAGGGCGAAGCGGGCGAGCACCGGGCAATTTACCGGGGAGGGTGCCAGCCGGCCCGGACCCAAAGGCGGCGAGCATCGACCATCTTCTCTCGGTTCATCCGTAGCCGCGCGACGGTCGCGCGGCCAATCGGTGTCAACCCCAGGACCTGTGTGCCGTCCACGCTCCAGCCGAAATGCTCGACCCAGCGTTGGCTTCGCGGATGAAATAAGGGCGCCTGCTCCCCGGTGTTCAGGTCTATGCCCGTTTGGTACGCCAGCTTAAAGCCGTTGCAGCCGACACAGCTCAGGCATAGATTGGCGAGGTCGGAAGTACCGCCCGCGGATTGCGGAATAATGTGGTCCACATCCATCTCCACGACGATGGCCTGAGCGGTCCGGCAGTACTCGCAGCGACCCTTGGCCCGCTCGACAACCGCTTGACGAAGGGCATACCCGATAGAGGCCACCTACGCCCCTGGCTTCAGATACTCCCCAACATTGTGCCCCCGTTGCTGGAGCACCAGTAGGGCGCGCGAGCGCAGCAGGGTCAGGCGATCGGCCTCATCGATCAAGGCCGCCAATTCGGATTGCTCCGCGTCGGACAATGTTGCTTGCTTGCCGCGCGCCGTTAACTCGCGGACTCGCGCCCCCTCCGGCCATGCCATCCTACGATAGACCAGCGCCCAGAGTTCCTCATCGGAAAGCGTCTCCAATGTCGCCGCCAGCCCCTCCCAATCCGCTCGTGACGTACCGAAGAGCAAGGCCAGAGTATCGACGAGCACCGACTCTACGGGCTGGTCGCTGCGTGCCGCCGCCTTGCGAATCTGCTCAAACAAATCAGCGGGCAACTCGACCTGAAGTGAGTGCGTGCCGGCCATGGTCATGTAAAACCTCAAGCTACGCTGTTGTATGAACCAGAGTGTACTGCACTCGGTGCCGTGCCGCTACCAAATGCTCGGCCCCTCCTCCCTTCCGTGGACCAGGTTTAGGGGTATCTCAATCCCTTGCTTAGTGCCCCACCACTCACTCGCTACTTGACACGGGAGGCTCCACCATGCTTCGGGGAGAGTTAGCCTATCGGTGCCATCATTTGATAAGGCTCACTGGATAGGAGTTCTCATACATCTTACGGTCAACGCTCAAGAACGTAGCATTCTCGGCTCTGGCCTGAGCGA
>JAICHN010000268.1 GCA_025924845.1 Chloroflexota bacterium
CCGGCAGCGCCGGTCAGGATGCGCTCAGGCAGGGCCCGCTGTCCGCGGTGAGGAATGTCGGCGGGGTCAAGCTCACCAACTGGGCGTTGATCCCGCCCTCCCAGTGGAACGCGGCGAAGTCACCCGTGCCGCCCGCCGTCTCGAAGTGGCCGGTGGCGATCCCCGTCGCGAGATTGGCGTGCCCCGTATAGCGGAAGACCACGCTGCCGCCTGGTCCCACCGCGGTATACGAGCCCTGCAGTTCGGATTGCTGTGTGACGCTGTTGACCATGATGTCCTGGGCGCCGCTCAGGGTGTAGCCGGCAAGCGGGCCGGCAGTGTAGGCACCGCCCACGCCGCTGTCCTTGTAGTGCGTCACCGGTCCACTGGCAGTGACCGTCCCCACGCTGTTCGTGAAGATGGTCAGGGTGCCGCTGCAGGCGCTGGGCGGGCCGGATGCCTCGGCGCCGCGCAGCGCGGCCCCAGACAGCAGTGCGGTCAGGCAGGCGGCGAGGCCAAGGCGCATGAGCCGTTTCATGGGTGGAATCCTTTCGTTTGATGCTTGTGGTCGTGGACGAACAAAGGCTGGGCGGACCGAGTGGCCCGCGTGCGTGCGCTCCTGTCTGCTGCGTTGCCCTCCTCGTCGCTGCTACCGATGCCGGCACGGTGCCCGGTCTGCCCATAATACGTGACAGACCGGTGAACAGATCACCGGAGCGCCATGGCAGAAGGCGGCGCAGGCTGTGCCAGGCGGATCCGTCCGGCGGTAGTCGCGGTCGCGTGCGAGCTATGAGGTGCATGTCTGCGATGCCCACCACGCCACGTCGCGCGTTTTGCCATGGGGGAGGATCTGAATGAATATGGTGGACGCTGCATGAGGCTGCGTGGTACCAACTCGGTCGTCCCTGGTCCTTCGCGGGCCTGGCCGCCAAGATCATCGGCCCCGTCTCCGCGATCCACACCATCTGCCGCTCACCGGTCGAACACAGCGCCGCGGCGACGTCGCAAGCGACGGAACTCACGGGGCGGTATCAGGGAGAATCGATCCACGCGGTGATCATCCTATCCCTCATGGCCCCCAATGGCACGGAGACCGCTGTGGGGGAGACGCGCTCGCTCTATACCTCCACGGCCGGTTGGTCCACGGCACACGAACGGACGCTCATGCTGGTCATCAAGCGGGCGATCCAGGCGCCGCAGGGGCTCTGAGCCCGTGGGAGGGGCGCCCGGATCACCGGCGGTGGCGCGTCTGCCGTCCGCGGTAGAGCCCGCCGCGCCTTCGCGCGTCGCTTGTCCTTCTGTCCGCTATCGGGGATAGGTGCCCTCAGCCTCCCTGGGCTATGGCATCCAGCGTTCACGCTTACCTATCTATGCAGTGTGATGAGGCGAGCTACCGGCCAAACTCACCACCGCTCCTCCGCCTCCCTCCGTGACGGGATCACGGCGCTGATCGGGGGCGGCGCGGCGAGCGCGGCGGCGTGGACGCAGAGGGCCAGGCTGATCAGATAATCGTCGTGACCTTCACTCGCCGGGACATGGAAACGCAGTTGCTCGTTGCCGCCCAGCTCGTAGCGGGCATGGGCAATCTCGTGCCTGCAGCGCGTTGCCTCGACGCTCCCATCCTCACGATACAGCCTGCAACGGCCCGTGCCCGCCGCGGCCAGCAGGGCAAAGCCCAGACGCGATTTGGCGGCGGCGTTGAAGACGAACGGTTCAACCACCGCATCGCCCAGGGCGCTCTCCAGCCAGGAAGCGACCCCTGCCCCGAGTCCCGTGGCGTCCACCCCCACGCGCACGCAGGGGAACACCTCGGACAGCAGCTGGCGGAGCGCGTGGTGCTGCGTGGGGTGATCGGCACCCGCCCAACTGTAGTGCCGTACAACCTCGATCGCCGGCTCTCCCTCGCTGTCCCACTCCAGGCGGGCTACCGTAACCACCGTACTGTCTCGGCCGCCCACGGTGCGCCCCGCCGCCAGCAGACCCGGCGCGGCCGTGTCGTCCTGCCCCGCCACGTCCACCCCCGCTACGTAGATCTCACCTGCTTGCGCCCCTTCCAGCCTGGGGTGGCTACCCTCCAGCAGGGCGCGTGCCGCGGGCGGGAAGAGCCGACCCGCTTCCTCCAGGGGACGCAGCGTATACTGGGTGCGAATCAGCGGATGTTCTTCGCCTAGGCGAGCGATCTCGCCCTCCACGAAGGCGCGATAGCGCGGGGACAGCGCGGCCAGAACGCGCCAGTCGTATTCGAAGTGACGCTGAATGCCGTCGCGCCGCTCCAGGTCGAGGTTAAGCTGCTTTTGCCGCTCCAGCGGGCTATCGCAATCCCACGCCGTGCCGTAGAGGACGATTGTGGCGTTGGTGGAACTGGCCATGGGGCGGAACTCGCGCTGGATCTTGTCCTCCTCAAGGTCCTGCGCCTCGTCCAACTCCAGAAGGAGGTCGGCCGTGGCCCCCACCACGTTGCTGCCCGGCGAGCCGGAGAGGAAGCGCGCCCGCGCCCGTCCCAATTCCACGGTGCCCTGGCTTGCCCGCCAGCGTCCGCGATTGAGCGGGTTGTCGAGCAGCCCTTGCAGGCGTTGTTGGCTGATCAGGGCCTGGGGACGAAGGGTAGGAGCGGCTTTGATCAGGGTGCCGCCCGCGCGACGACGCAGATTGAGGAGATAGGCTTCGATATGGGCCGAAAGCTCGTTCTTCCCCATCTGGCGAGCCATCAGTACGGAGAATGTTCGGCCCTGACCGCCGAGGATGCTGCGTACGACCGCGTGAGCGACGGCAGTTTGATAGGGGCGGAGCGGGCGATCCAGTACATGCTCGCTGAAGGCGGCGATGTCCCGTGTCGCCCGCCGCACATCGCGCGGATGTATTGGTGGCATGGGCAACTCCCGGACTCGGCTATCCGATTGCCGTCTACATGAAATATGACCGGGCTCTTAAGAGGAGGTAGCGGGGCCGAAGGTCTATAGGAGGGCATAGGAGGGGATAGGGCGGGGTGTGCCGAAGGGAACCGGTAGGGGCGTGCCCATGAAAAACGGCGCTAGCGAGAGCATGCATGCTCGCCGATAGCGCCGCGATATAGGGGTAGGATGTCGGCTTAGAGGCCGTTCGCGACTGAGTTCAGGGAGGTGCTGATGGTAGGCTGCAGGAATTTCAGCGCCACTACCACGAAGATAGCGATGAGCGCCAGGATCAGGGCGTATTCCACCAGCCCCTGGCCCTGCTCCGCCTCCCCGTGCAGTATGGCGCGAAGTCGCTCGTTAGTCCGAATCCACCACTTGGTTATCATGCTTGCCCTCCTACCGGAATGCCGATAAATAGGGCATACCGGGTGCCGGCGGCCCGAGGCGCGGCACTATTTTCACTTAAGAGCCTCCCCTGTTCGGGGGGTCTCGTACTTGCCCACTATAGCGTATTGTCCAGGCTGCCACAGTACCCTTTTGGGGGTCTTTCTTGCCCTAAACGGCTATTTTCGGCCCGCACTGCCCAGAACTCGGAGCGCCTCCTCGTCCAGCGCCCGCTCCAGCGCCGCCTGCTCCTCGGAGGGGCCGGAGCCGTGCGCGCGCAGCGCTTTGACCAGTAGATCCACGATGCGCAGCAGTTGGGCCGTCACCGCGCCGTCCTCCACGCCGTCCATTTCGGCCCGTCCTACCAGTAAGCGGTGCAGCCGGAGGCGCAGGAGGGCAACCTCGCCGCTCAATCCATGCTCGGCCCTTGCCTTGCGGTAGAGCGCCCGCTCGTCGGGCAAGAGCGCGGGTTCGTAGAAGTCGTGTACGGCCATGACGTTGCGCCTCCCTTCACCACGATCAGGAACGCAATGCCCATCCCGGCATTGCTCATCTCGGGTAGCGGTCGGATGCCGGCATCCATCGTGCCCGACCTTCACGATGGAGCCGACGTGCTCAATCTCGGGTAGCGGTCAAATGCCAGGAGTCATCGCGCTGCTCGTGATAGACCTCCACAATGATGCCGGTCGCGATCTCCAGGCGGTAGTACCGGCGATGGGTCGGCTCCGCCCACCAGTTGGCTCGAATCCTCCACTGGGCGTACACGGCACGTACCGCCTCCCAGGGGCCGTTGCCCCGCCGCAACGCCGTCGGCTGCCCGTGCTCATCCATCCGCACGGCGATCGGGCGCGGCCGACGGGCCGGAATCCGCCCGTAATCCTCCCAGGCCACCCCGTCCTCGGGAAGCAGCGCGTTGGCGACCAGATGCGCCCGCCGCGCCGCGCTCGGCCCGAAGCGCTCGCGCAGCCGCCGCGCCACCACGTCTAATTTGTCCTGACGCGGCGCGCGCATGCCCACGGCAATGGGGAAGGAGAGCTGGGTGGGGGCGGCACACAGATCGGCCAGTTCGATACGCAGGGTCGAGATCGGACGATCCGGGCCGATCTGGACCAGCAATTCGCGAGCACGGGCCAGAATGGCCGGCGCACCGGCCACCGGCTGCTTGAGATGCAGGCAGCGTGTTTCGGGTGCATGGACCCGCGACTGTGGCCGCAAGGTAGAGACGGGTCGGCTGTGGCCGCGGGGATAGCGCGCTGCTTCAGGGTAGTGCGGCGGATTATCAGGCGTCTCCGGCGCCGGCAAGGATTGGCAGGTAACGGTCAGGGTAAGCCGCGCGGCGGCCTGGCCGCGCGCCGTAAGCTCTCGGGCCAGGCGCCCGGCCAGCCGGCTCAGCTCACGATCCAGGCGCGGCCCATCGGCCAGGGGTTCCTCCGGGTCATAGACCGCCTCGATAACGGGGGGCGGCATGGGCGCGATCACCGGTCGATCGGTGAGGCCCTGGGCCCGTTCGCTCGCCGCGCGTCCCGCTTCGCCGAAGCGGCGGCGCAGCGCCGCCGCCGGCAACCTGGCCAACTGCCCGGCCCGTACCACGCCCAGCCCGCGCAAGTAGTCACGCAAGTCGGGATCCAGGCCCTCCAGCACGGTGAGGGGGATCGCTTCCAGGAAGGCCCGCTCCTCGCCGATCGGCGCCTGTACCGGCTTGCCCGGCCGCGCCAGGCTGGAAGCTACCGCGGCCAGAGCCGATGTACCGGCCATGCCGATCCGCGCCGCGTATCCGAGCACGGCCAGATCGACGGCGATCTGCTCCACAATGGCGGGCGCCGGCCCAAAGAGCCGCTCACAGCCCCGCACATCCAGCACGGCGCCGAAGCAGCGGGCCAGGCGCGACAGATCTTCCACGGCGGGCGATCCACGCTTTCGAGGCGCGATCAGCCACTCCGGCTCGATCAACGGTGTGTAGGCGCCCAGTGATTCCAGTGCCTCCCGTGCCGCCTCGCGCAAGGCGATCGGGTCGAGCGGCAGCACCACGGCGCCTGGGCAAAGCTTGGCGGCCACGCTCAGGCGCATGCCCGGCCGCACCCCCTCGATCCGCGCCGCCGGCGAGACGGCCGCCGCTTCGCCGCGCCCTTCCGTATCGCCGCTCACGATCACGGCGCGACCCTGAAGATCGGGACGATCCCGCAAGGCGACCATAAGCGCGAAGTCGTCGATGCGCACGTGGAGGATGGAGGGAGAGGAGAAGGGCAGCGGCCGATGGCCCGCCCCAGGCGCGGGCCGGGTCGGATCCTCTCCCTGGATAGGCAATTCAAGGTGCCGCGCCGTGTTCCGCTCAGCCACGATTGCCTCCGGCCGCCCGCGCCGCGCGGCGGGCCCGTGCTTGCTCGTTCACCCTCCGGCGGTGTTCCTCCACGCCGGCGATTGGAACGGCTGCCGGCTCGAAAAGGTAGCAGCGGGCTGGATCGACGTGATCTTGAGCCGGAATGCGGTTCCGGGCCAGGGCGGCCTCACTGATCGGATGTTCCCAGCGGCCCTCCTCGCAGTGGCGAAGCTCGATGTGAATCAAGCCTCGCCGCTGATCCAGTACCGGCGTCGAGGTTTCCCGCGCGTGCCCGCACCGCCCGCAGAGCGCCCCCCGCACATATTCCCCGTCGCTGGGCTGGAAGCGGGTACGCAAGGCCGCGATATAGCTGACCGTTGGCCCTCCCGTCCAGCACACTTCCAGGGGACAATTGGTACCCAGGCAGCCTGTATAGGTGCCGTCGGCCGCCAGGCACGGATACCATGGCGCGGCAGGCCGTTCGCGAACCAGCCCCGTCAAGAACGGCCGAGGCGGCTCCTCGATGTGGTAGCCAAAGGCGCTTTCCAGCCCAAGCGCCTCGTTGATTGCCTTGTCTTCCATGTGCCTTAACCCACTCCTTCACAGCCCAGCACTACTTCGTGCAGGCTTGAAAGTGCCTGATAGGTATGAGTGAGGGCGACGATTCTCCCCCTGACGGGCGTCGCCCGCGGATCGTAGATCGCGATCACATCGCCCAGTTCCAGGCCGGGATGGGCGCCGATCGCCATCGTCACCCTGAGCGCCAGCCGCTGCTCGCGCGCCAGCGCCAACCCCGCCAACAGCGCTGCCGATCCGGGAGTCACGGCAAAGCCTTCCACGATCGGGGCGTAGCGTTCTTGCCCCACTACGGCGACGTCGGCAAAATCCCATACCTCGGCCATGGCGGTGAGGATCTGTTGGGGACCGTAGAGCATGAGATGATTGGCCCGTTCGCCCACCTGGGTCAGATGCAGCCGGCTCACGTCGTCGGGCGTGCCGCTCCCCGGGGTCGGCGTGGTCCATACCACCGGATCGGCGGCGCTTTTGCCGATCACCGTCGGCACATCGACGGCGGCGAACGCGGGTCCTGTTCCGGGCAGCACGCGGGCGCGGATCGCCCCATCATAGATGGCGAGCAGGCGGCTTATAGCCGGCAGATAGGCATGGCCCGCCTGCACCTGAAAAAGGGACGGGATTTCACTGAACTGGGCCGCCGCGGCGATCGCGGCGGACTGCTCGAATCCGCCCAGCGCGGCCAGATCGGCCAGAATATAGGCCGCCGTCTTATCGACATAGCGCAGCGGCGGGCGCGTCAGACGGGTCAGGAAGCGCAGGCGATCCCGTGCCGTGATCGTGATCTCGTTCAGATCGGCGGCGCGGCTCAGGGTCCATTGATCGATAAAGAGCAGGTGGGTGGGCAGCAGCCCCGCCCCCGCGAAGCCCCGGCTGAGCAGCAATTGCCCGTTGGCAACCAGGGGGGCAAGGTTGGCGTAGGCGCCGGTACTATTGTCCAGGGTCACGGTCAGTCGGGCCGGCTCGCCTTCGTGCTCGGCCAATTCCAGTCGCGTAATATCCGCCGTCAGGTCACGGTAGTGCGTCGTCGGATCGTAGAGCGGCGCCCGCCGTACCGTCTCGGCCGAGACGAGCAGCGTGCAATCGGCATGCCGCAGCCAGGCCGCGCCGGAGG
>JAICHN010000269.1 GCA_025924845.1 Chloroflexota bacterium
TCGTCTAGAGGACCCGCGACTGCGGTCGCGAGGTAGGAATGAACGGCTGTGGCCGGGTGGGACGGAGTTTGGAACCGGGGTGTGGGAGACCGGGGATTGCAATCCCCAGCATCTGCATCCGGCCTGAGCCTCTCGGAACGGTCAAACGCTTCGATCTAGTAAGTTGATGAGCCTCCCCGGCCGCAGCCGTTCGTCCCTACCAGGGGACCGCAGTCCCCGGTTTCCCTCACCCCAGGCCCCAGCATCCCAACCGCCCATCCTGTCCACTCCCATGAGCCTTAGCCCGGGGTTCGCGGCTGCGCGTCACCACTCCCCGCGCACGTGACCGCGTCCCCGGCTACTATGAGAGGAGGACGTGCGAGAAGAAAGGGTGCGGAGGGACGGCGCGTGCGGCCACCGTTGACCGATGCGGAACGGATGAAGCGCCCGATGGCGGAGCGGTCGGATCGCGACCGCTCCTTTGTCCTGCGCATCATTCAGCCCGGTCTGGCTGGACTGATGGACGGCTCGGTCTCGACCCTGGCGCCCATCTTCGCCACCGCCTTCGCGACCGACAAGTCGCATACCACCTTCCTGGTCGGCATGGCCGCTGCCGTGGGCGCAGGTATCTCGATGGCCTTCAGCGAAGGACTGTCCGACGACGGGACGCTCACCGGGCGAGGGAACCCGGTCGTCCGCGGCATAGTTACGGGCGGCATGACCTTCCTGGGCGGGGTGATGCACACCCTGCCCTTTCTGATCTCCGCGGTCCACACCGCCCTGACTCTGGCCTACCTGGTGGTCGGGATCGAACTACTGGCTATTGCCTATATTCGTTACCATTTCTTTAAGATGAATTTTCTTCTCTCGTGCGTCCAGGTGATCGTGGGTGGGGCCCTGGTCTTCTTTGCCGGGGTGAAAATCGGCAGTTCGTAATGAGGAGCGTGCGTGAGCCATAAGGATCTGGTGAAGCAGGCACGGGACGCGCGGGTACGATTGGTGCGCTTTCTGTACTGCGATTTCAGTGGCGTGACCCGTGGTAAGGCCATCAATGTGGCCCAACTTGCCAATAAGTTGCGCGAGGGAGTCGGGTTGACCCGTGGGCAGATGGCAATTAATCTGCTCGAGCAGCTTGTGGCGATCGAAGGCATGGAGCCGGTGGGCGAGATTCGTCTCGTGCCCGATCCCGAATCCTTTACGCTGCTCCCCTGGACGCCGAGCAGTGCCGGCCTGCTCTGCGACCAACTGGATCACAACGGCGCCAACTGGGGCGCCTGCCCGCGCTCCTTCCTGAAGGAGAGCATTGCCCGGGCCGAACGGCTCGGTTTCACGATCCAGGCCGGCTTCGAGAATGAGTTCTATCTGGCCCGCGCTCTCGACGGCGCCTACGTGCCCTTCGATGATTCGCCGGTGTACAGCGCAATCGGCCTGGACCGTTCCGCCGCCGTCATGCACGACATCGTGGAGGCGCTTGACGCCCAGGGGTTGGTGGTGGAGCAGGCCATCAACGAATATGGGGCGGGCCAGGAAGAGATCTCGATCCGCCATGCCCCGGCTCTGCGCGCCGCCGACAACCAGATCAAGCTGCGTGACACCGTGCGCGGCGTGGCGCTCCAGCGTGACCTTCTGGCCAGCTTCGCCCCCAAACCGTTTCCGGATCAGATCGGCAGCGGCTGCCATATCCACGTCAGCGTATGGGATCGCGAGGGTACGCGGAATCTGCTCTATGCGCCGAGCGACCCGCGCGGCCTGAGCGATCTGGGCCGCCACTTCATCGGCGGTATTCTCCGCCACCTGCCGGCGCTCCTCGCCTTAACCTGTCCCAGCTTCAACTCCTATCGGCGGTTGCAGCCCAGCGCCTGGGCCGGCGCCTACCGGAGTTGGGGTCTCGACAACCGCGAGGCGACCGTGCGCGTGGCCTCGCCGTTCTGGGGGCGCGAGGAGCAAACCTACAACATGGAATTGAAGTGCGCCGACGGCAGCGCCAATCCATACCTGGCGCTCGGGGCGCTCATCACTTGCGGCCTGGACGGCATCGAGCATTCGCTCAGCCCCGGCGAGCCCTGTGAAGTGGATCCGGCGAGTTTGAGCGAAGAGGAGCGGCAGGCGCGTCGGCTCCCCGCCAACCTTACCGAAGCGCTGGACTGTCTCGCCGCCGATCGCTTATTGCAGGAGGCAATGGGCGCCTTGATGGGGCGCGCCTATTTGCAGGTCCGCCGCGCCGAGGCCGCTGCGTTTGGCGCGGAGGATGTGGACTTCGAGATTCGGAATCACTTTTATAAGTTCTAGCGCGTGGCCATGGCCGGGAAGGAGAGTAGATGCAGTGTCTGCATGGCCTCTGGCTTCCAGATGATCCGGGGCAGTTTATCCAGGGCGGCGAGTTCTATCTCTGGGTCGAAACCGATGAGGCCCGCCGGCGACCGACCGGCAGCGTTCATCCACGTCAGCTGGGCGCCGAGGCGCTGGCGGAGTTTCTGCGCGGACCGCTAGGTGTACACGCCCAGGCTGAAGTCTCCCTGGCCCGCACCGCCCGGGAAATCTCGCTCCTCCTCCCCAGCACCGGCGGCTTGCCTTTGCCGTCCCAGGAGTTGCTCCCCTACAGCGAGGCTGAACTGCCGGACACTGCGGAACCGGCCTGGTGGCAGGTATGCTGCCTTCCGGCCCACCCGCTCATTCCTACCCTCAACAACCTTCACTTTCTAGCCCTGCAAGCTGACGGCGGCTTTCAGATTGGGGCGGATCTGCTCTTCTGGCACCAGTTTGCCCAGACTCTCCGAGAGATCATCGTGCGCGACCGCTATATTCCCGCCCCGCGACTCCAGGCCGTCGAGTCTATTCCGGGTACGCGCGGCAAGCCGCCCGCCGCTCGCCAGAAGATCCTGCCGGGCTGGGAAATAGTGTCGGACCTCTATGAGGCGTCCATTCCTCGCTTTGCCGCCGCTATGCCCATGGTGTGCCGGGCCGCGGCCCATACGCCGGGCCTAAGGGAATTGTTTGCCCCCGAGCCTTTGCTGCGCCACTTCGCCGAGCATTTGCTTCATCAGGTGGCCGCGGGCACTCCCCTGCCGTTGGGCTTTGAGAAACAGGTAACAGGCACCTTCCTCCACGGGTGCATGTTTCCCGGGCGAGCGGCGTTCGTGCCCGACTCCTACGTGCCTACTCTGGACGACTACCGCCAATGGCTGCGCTGGCGGACCAGGCTGACCAGCGCGGAGACCGGGGTCGGCTTTACCCTCTGCTTCCGTCTGGAAGAGGCCGATCCGCGGAACGCCGATCAATGGCGCTTGCATTTTCTGGTGGCGTCACGCCGCGATCCCTCGCTCCAACTGTCGCTGGCTGATTATTGGTCACTCCCCACCGCGGCCAGAGCCGAGGCCGGCCGCCGGTTCGATGCGCGGTTCGAGCGACGGTTGCTGCTCGCGCTCGGCTACGCGGCGCGTATCTATCCGAAGATTCGCGAAGGGATGGCCGGCGCGCAGCCCGTGGGGCTGAATCTTGACCTGGATGAGGCGTTCGCGTTCCTCAAAGAGAGCGCCTGGGTCCTGGAGGATGCCGGTTATCGGGTCTTGGTGCCGACATGGTGGACGCCCGAGGGTCGGCGGCGGGCCCGCATTCGCCTCAAGACGGCCGCCCCCACCGCCAAGGGTTCCGCGGCTCCCACGGTAAGCCGCCTTGGCGCTGAAGCGTTGATCTCCTACCAGTATCAGCTTGCCATCGACGGTCAACCGCTGAGCGAGGCCGAGTGGGCGGCATTGGTAGACGCCAAAACGCCGCTGGTCCACTTCCGCGGCCAGTGGATGGAACTGGACCGCGCGAAGATACGGCAGATGCTGGACTTCTGGCAGGCGCGGCAACAGGAGTCACCGGAGATGACTCTGCTGGAGGTCCTGCGGACCGCGAGCGAAGCGGGCGACGACCTCGAATGGGACCACGATTCGGCAATGGCTGATATGCTCGCCCGCCTGGGTGACAAGAGCGCCTTCAGCCCCGTCCCCGACCCGCCCGGCCTGCGCGGCGCCCTGCGTGAGTACCAGAAACGCGGCGTGGCCTGGCTGGCCTACCTGGAACGGCTTGGCCTCGGCCCCTGCCTGGCCGACGATATGGGCCTGGGCAAGACCCTGCAAGTGATAGCCTGCCTGCTGGGTGATAAGGCGGCAGGGGACCAGGCGGAGCAGACCCTGATCATCGCTCCCACCTCCGTGCTGGGCAACTGGCGCAAGGAGATCGAGCGCTTCGCGCCCAGCCTGCGGGTGCTGGTACACCAGGGCAGCGGACGGGTGAAGGAGGCCCAGGCATTCGCCACATGGGCGGAGCAAAGTGATGTGGTGCTCACCTCGTTTGCCCTCGCTCGCCTGGACGAGAAACTGCTGCGCGCCCGATCCTGGGGCCGGCTGGTGGTGGACGAGGCCCAGAACATCAAGAATCCCGCCGCCGCGCAAACCAGGGCCATCCTCAAGTTGCCGGCGCGCCGACGTCTGGTCCTGACCGGCACCCCGGTGGAAAACCGTCTGCGCGACTTGTGGTCGATCTTCAACTTCCTCAACCCCGGCTACTTGGGCAAGGAAGCACAGTTCCGCAAGACCTTCGAGCTGCCGATTCAGAAAAACAACGACGCCGAGCGCCGGGAAACGCTGAAAAAACTGGTCGAGCCGTTCATTTTGCGTCGCCTGAAGACTGACAAGCGGATCATCGACGATCTGCCCGACAAGGTCGAGCAGAAGATGTTTTGCAACCTGACCCCCGAGCAAGCATCGCTCTACGAGGTGGTGATTGCCGACGTGGCGGCGCAACTTGACGAAGCGGAGGGGATCCAGCGCAAAGGCTTGATCCTCTCTACCTTGATGAAACTCAAACAGATCTGCAACCACCCGGCGCAGTTCCTGCACGACGGCAGCCCCTTCACCAGCGAGCGTTCCCTCAAGCTGAGCCGGCTGGCTGAAATGGCGGAGGAGGCGATGGAGAGCGGCGAGAGCATGCTCATTTTCACTCAATTCACGGAGATCGGCAGCGCTCTGGACCGCTATCTGACCCATACCCTGCACCGCCCCACCTACTACCTGCACGGGGGCACCAGCGCCACGCGCCGGGACCGTCTGGTAGCGGAGTTCCAGGACCCGGATAGGGGGCCGGCCGCCTTCATCCTGTCCCTGCGCGCGGGCTGGGTCGGCCTGAACTTGACCCGGGCCAGCCGGGTGTTCCACTTCGACCGCTGGTGGAACCCCTCGGTCGAAGATCAGGCGACCGATCGTGCCTTCCGCATCGGGCAAACCAAGAATGTGTTCGTGCATAAGTTCGTCACTATCGGCACGGTGGAGGAGAAGATCGACGACTTGATCGAGGACAAGAAGCGTCTTTCCTCGGCCATCGTGGGGAACGACGAGGCGTGGCTGACCGAACTGGACAACGACGCATTCAAAGAACTGATCGCGCTGCGTCGCGGCGCCGTGGTAGGGTAGGAAGATGGCGCTACGAAGCCGCACCTGGTGGGGCCGACGTTTCATGGAGGCATTGGAGCGTTTCACCGATCCCGGCCGTCTGGCCCGAGGGCGGGCCTACGCCGGCCCACAGCGCATCCTCTCCCATCGTATGGACAAGGGCGTGGTCACGGCCACGGTGCGCGGGAACATCAATCCGTACTTTGGCGTATTCAAGGAGCCACAATACACCACGACCATCGCCCTGGCCCAGATCGACGGCGGGAGTTGGCCGAAGGTGATCGACGCGATCGGTGCTCGGGCCGATCTGATTACCGCGCTGCTGATGAACGAGATGCCGGACCCCATTGAAGAGGCGTTCACCGTCCAGGGTCTGCACCTGCTGCCCCATGATCGGCGCGACTTCCGCACCACCTGTTCCTGTCCCGACTACGGCGACCCCTGCAAGCACGTGGCCGGCCTGTCCTATCGGATGGCGTCCGACCTGGACAACGATCCGTTCCTGCTCTTTGAGTTACGTGGACTCTCTCGGGAGCGCCTGCGCCGTGAACTGGGCGGATCGGTGCTGGGCAGCATCCTGGCCGACTCGCTCGACGAACCGGAGGCGCCGCTGGTCCCGGCCGCCTCCTATTACACGGTCCCCGTGCGCGAGCCGCTGTCCGACTTGCCGGACCATCGCGCCTTCTGGCAGGGCGCCAGGCGGCTCCCCCCACCGGTCGCCGCGTCCCCCGGTCCCCTCATTTCAGCGGTGCTGATCAAGCGACAGGGTGATTACCCCCCATTCTGGCACCGCGACAACTCCTTCATCGAGGTGATGGAAGAGTATTATGAACGGGTGCGCACCAAGAATCGGCAAATCAAGGGTTAAGACGCTTCAGACCAGATCAGCCGGCCAATTCCTCCAGGCCGGCGGCCAGGATGGCCCGGTGGTGCAGTCGGGTGAGCCCTGCATCATCAGCCTGCGCGATAGTCGAGGCCAGCACCTCCGGCACCTCGCCAAAACGGATGCGCAGTAGGTCGAGCAGCATCTCGCGCTTCGCGGCCAGCGCCCCCGCCTGGAGTCCTTCCTCTATGCCCTTTTCACGCCCTTCCTCGCGTAGTCGTTCGCCCCAGGTCATTTCCAGTTCTTTAATCGCCATGTGTCCTCCCTGGGCCAGCCGCCGCTCGTAGGTCGGCCGTTCCTCTTCACTTAGTGTAAGGTATGTCTCCACAAAGTTCACCAACAAATATTGGCGAGCCTCGTCCAGTCCACTGTGCGCGATCCGCTCCAGCGACGCCAGACGGAGGTCTACCCGGTCGCCCGACTGGACGTGCATCAGGGCGGCCAGGGCAGCGCCCAATACCGGTTCGGCGGTCAGAAAATCCTCGGCGTTCAGGGCGCCCAGGGGAATGCGCCAGTATTCCAGGCAGATGTACTCGTGCCCAAACAGCGTCTGCGTATAGCGCTTCAACTCGACCGATCCACTCCGCGCAAAGGGCGCCAGTTCGACCGAAATCACCGGCCGCTTGTAGCGCAAGGTATAGAGGGCATTGTATTCCCACATGCGGTAGGGGAGTTCGGGCCCTTCTTTGCCCTGTACTTCGGTGTGAATGAACACCAGTTCGGGCGCCACGCCCAGCGGCTCGACCTGGATCAGCACGTCGCCGGTGCGCTGCTCACCTTCCGGGATGTCGGTAAGCTTCAGTGGGCAGCGCCCTGACCGTGGTGGGTTCGATTCCCTCGGCGATTTGGGGGAGGAACA
>JAICHN010000270.1 GCA_025924845.1 Chloroflexota bacterium
CGGGCTCCCAGAAGTACTCCTCGTCGGTAAGGCCCTCCAGGCGTGGCCGCAGGTGGACTGCCCAATACTACTCCAGTTGCCCGACGAGCAACTTGCCGCAGTGTGACTGCATCGCGTGCCCTACCTCCTCGCCTGAGCCGACCCCCTGCACGATGAGCGACGAGGCGCACGGTCCAGGCCTCGCCCAACCCCTGTCAACTCAGTATAAACCCCCGCGCCTGCCGTATATAGCGCAAGGCAGAGCTTCTGTCCGGCCACGACGCGTGTGGCATGTGCGCATGCCAACCTCTCGACGGCACACGAGAGGAGCGCCACGGGCGACACTCCCTTCCTACAGCCAAAACCCGTGCTGTTTACCGAGGTTGAATTTGGCTCAGATCCCCTCCTGGAAAACCATGGTGCTGTTGGTCGAGCACATGCGCAGCGCCTTGGCCTCGGCATACTCCGGCGAATCATAGAACTCATGGAGTCGCGCCATGGAGGGAAATCGCAAGATCACCAAACGCTTGGGTTGCCACGTTCCCTCGACGGTCTCGGTGGCGCCGCCCCGCGTCAGGTACTCGCCGTCAAAAGCGGCGACCAGAGCGGGCGCGATTTCGCGATAGCGTGCGTACGCTTCCGGGTCAATGACTTCGATCTCCACCAGGGCGTAGGCCGGCATGACGTCCTCCTCACATACGTGCTCGTCACATCGTCAG
Organism: Chloroflexota bacterium; assembly: GCA_025924845.1. Next base: position 699 of record JAICHN010000270.1, read on the forward strand.
TCGGCAGTGTACATCAGCCCCGCCGGAACAGCTTAACGTTGCCCACTAATCGCTTGCTCATAAAGGTGACCGGCTAAAAGGGCGTGGCGAGCGCCTCGGAATATGCCTGGGCCGACTCCGGGACCGCCTGGGCGCACCGGACGGCTAACCGGGCAATGTACCCGACGTCAAGGCCGGCGGAAGGTTCCCACCAGTCTAGCGGTGCCCAGGACATGTCCGGCCAGCGCCGCTTCCAGCTTCGCTCGCGTCAGATGCTTTCCGGGCACGTGGGCGACCGAGACGGCGTAGAGCGTCAGGTGGTAGTGATGCGCGGCGGCATGCAGGGGAGGGCAGGGGCCGAAATAGCTGATCACGCCGGCCCCCATCGTCCCCATGCTGTATTTGTAGGGGACTTTGGGACCGATGCTGCGCGCCTTGGCCGGGATGTTGTAGGCCACCCAATGTACGAAACCGCCCGGTATTTGCGTAACATCGGGATCGACCATGGTGAGCGCGAAGCTGCGCGTCCCCACCGGAACGCCGGTCCAGTGCAGGGCCAGGGCGACGTCCTTGCCATGACAACCCATGCTGGGCACGTTGCCCTCATGCACGGCGGGCAGTGCCGCGCCGGCGCGAAAATCGGCGCCCCGCAAGCGAAAAGTGGCGGCCTGACTGGGGACGACGGTCGCCCCAACCGTGATCAGGGCGATGAGCAGCGAGATAAGGATTGATCGTGAACGCATGATAGTCCTCCCCTAAAGAGGTGTAGCGGATGGCTACTTAATAGGGAAGAGCAGGGTAATCGCTACCTCAAACCTTCGTTGACGGCGCAAAGCAGATCATAGTACCCTGCTTTACACTGTGCGCCGAATCGGCCGCCCTCATCGATCAATCTTCGGCTCCTCCTCTTCACAACATCTATAATCGGCTTAGACGCACCGAGGACTTACGCCGACTGGGGGAAGGAATCATGACGCCGAACACTGGGTCCCTCGAAATTGGTATAGGCGGCGACCTGGCCGGCCTGCGCGGTCGTGAGCGAGGCGGATTGTCCCCTACTAAGCCACGCCAACAGTACCGGACCTGGGAAGGGGACTTTCACGAGCAATTCACCCACCTCGCGCAGTTGATGACCGACTACGATCCCGAGGCAGCCATCCAGTTTATCGAAACCATGCCGCCGCTCGACCGCGCCGAGGAGTTCGGGGAGATTGCGGCCGAGCGTGGTATCCCGGTACGACAGTTCACGGCCCTGTACGTGGTCGGAGGCAACGAGACGGCTCCCGACGCGCTCGATACATTGCGCGCCAACCTCGATCTGGCGCGGCGCGTCCCCACGATCGAGCGCTTAAACATGCAAGTGCTCGGCACGAACAGCTACCCGTCGATTGTGGCACTGGTCGATTTCTACATCGCGGCCGAGGATCTTGCCCAGAACGCGGGGATCGAATTGTACACTGAGACCCATGTGGATCGTTTCACCTACGATCCGCGCCGACTAATCGCCGTGCATGAGGCCCTGCTCGATCGCACCTCCGGACGCCTCGGCCTGCGTGTAGCCGCCGACTTCTCGCACTACGTCCACCAGCTAGGCAACCCGCATTTCCCCAACTGGGAGGCCATCTCCTCGGGCGCGCTCAACCTGGATCCTCGTGATCCCGACAATTACGTTAGCCGCGCCATTATTGCCGGAGGCCTGGTTGGGTATGGGCACCTGCGGATGGCCGTACCAAACGATCTGCCCCGCGGCCAGGGAAGCATCCAGTATCCCGTGGTCGATCCCGTGACCGACCCGGAGACCGCCGATCTTCCCAACGGCGGCCTGAAGGAACCGTGGGCCGGCGAGCGATGCATACCCTGGCTGACCTGGTACCGCGAGATCTTCTCCGACCAGCTACGGCACCCGGAACGCCCCACGGCCCGCTTCTCCACCGAGTTCATCGGCGACATGTCGCCGGGGGAGTATCGGGTGGATTCGTACCGCAACCTGTTCCAGAATATCGCCATGGTCTCGACGGCCCAGCGGATGATCCGCGAGATCGCCGGATCCATCTCCCCCCCCGCCGACCAACCGCGTGATGGGGGACGTGACATACAATAGAGCGATAAAAGTGATTGTCTGCGCGGCCGGGAGCGGCACGGTTCGCGGAGCGTCTCCACCGGTAGGGAAAAAGGGAGAGCACGATGGCAAGCAACAAATGCGTCGTCTATATGGGGCCAGGGAAGGTTGAGGTTCACGATATCGGGTTCCCCGAGCTTGCACTCCCTGAACAGCACCGTAAGTGCGAGCATGGGGTCATCCTGAAGGTCGTGGCCACCAACATCTGCGGCAGCGACCAACACATGGTGCGCGGCCGTACCACGGCTCCGGTCGGCCAGACGCTTGGGCACGAAATCACGGGCGAGGTGATCGAGGTGGGGCGCGACGTCGAATACATCAAGAAGGGCGACCTCGCCTCGGTCCCCTTCAACATCGCGTGCGGGCGCTGTCGCATGTGCAAGGAGGGCAAGACCGGCATTTGCCTTAACGTCAATCCGGCTCGGCCGGGCGCCGCATACGGTTATGTCGATATGGGTGGATGGAAAGGCGGTCAAGCCGAGTACGTGATGGTTCCTTACGCGGACTTCAATCTCTTGAAGTTCCCCGATAAGGACCAGGCCATGGCGAAGATCCGCGACCTGACCATGCTTTCCGATATCTTCCCCACGGGGTATCACGGCGCCTATACCGCGGGCGTAACCACGGGTTCGACCGTGTACGTGGCGGGCGCCGGCCCGGTTGGCCTGGCGTGCGCCGCCTCGGCGCAGTTGCTCGGCGCCGCGGTGGTCATCGTGGGCGACATGAATCCCGATCGCCTCGCGCAGGCACGTAGTTTCGGCTGTGAGATCGTCGATCTCCGGCAAGACGCCACGCTCCCTGAGCTGATCGCCCAGATTATTAATGAGCCGGTCGTCGATGCGGCCGTCGACTGCGTCGGCTTCGAAGCGCGCGGACACGGCACGGGGGCACAGGAAGCGCCCGCCACCGTCCTCAACAGCATCATGGCCGTCACCCGTGCCGGCGGCGCCCTGGGCATCCCGGGCCTGTATGTGACCGGCGACCCCGGTGGGGTCGACGAGAACGCCAGGATCGGACGGCTTAGCCTCGACCTTGGGACGGGCTGGGCCAAGTCCCTCTCGTTCACCACCGGCCAGTGCCCGGTGATGCGCTATCATCGGCAACTGATGATGGCCATCCTGCACGACAGGGTTCAGATTGCCAAGGCGGTCAACGCCACGGTCATTCCCCTGGACGAGGCGCCGCGAGGCTACCAGGACTTCGACAAGGGCGCGGCCAGGAAGTTCGTGCTTGACCCGCACGGCATGATCGCTGCCTGAACCTGGACGGTACGGAGCTTCAGGTGGGACAGCAGCCTGAAGCTCCGTACTCTCGCCTATCCTACCGATCGCGCGGCGCGCCGTTTCTTTTCCTCGGCTAGTTTCCGCCGTGTCCTCTCGTAGGTTCGAAGCTCGCGTTCGCCGCGCGGCGGCGGAGTACGCCCCGCCGCCCTCGCTTCTTGATCTTCCTTGTCCTCGGCAAACTCGCCCAATAGCGCGTCACGCTCCTGCCAGGTCAAGGTACGCGGGTGAAGTCTACCGTCCCTGAGATCCGGGTAGACGACGCGGAAAGGCAGTGACTCAATGGCGAACCCGTTCCGTTCCAACATACTGAGGACGCCAAAACGGCAATTGTAGCTGCCCACATCAATCCCATACCCACGCTGCAACAGGTCTCGTATGGCCTGCGCGGTCGCTGGGAACAAGCACCATGATCTGCTTAAGAGTTCCCAGATATAACCGGCCTCCGTGAGCGCCTCATGTTCCTCGGTGTCTTCGACCGCGGTCCGGGCATCCAGCACGAAATCGCTCTTGCTCGTCAACGGGATAATTTCGACAACCCGATCCGTCCGTATTTTCCGGGTCGGCCACGCCGCCCTGTTACCGGCCAGGAAGCGCTGCAATACATCATGCGCGCGGTTCAGCCGCCTCATCGCGGCTTCCGACCCCCCAAGATCTGGATGATAGTGTTTGCTGAGCCGTCTAAACGCGGTTCGGACGGTCGCCAAATCCGCACCGTCCGGACATCGCAAGATTTTGTATGCCGCGCTGACCCGCGACGGGTAACCGGGGCTCGTCGTGTTCATCTATCTCCCTGGTTTGCCATTGATCTGTCTGAACTCGCGCAGCCGGGCCTGAAACCCGGATCGTGCGACGACCTCCGGGTTGACGATGGTCTCGGGCAAATCGCCGCGGGCCAGACGGAGCAGACCTTCCGCGTCTTCCAGTGCGAGGCTCAGGGCGAGTTCTTCGGTCCAGGCCAGAGCGTGGGGGGCGAGCCAGACGTTGTCCAGTTCCAGTAGCGGCGAATCGAGCGGTAGCGGTTCCTGCTCAAACACATCCAGTCCCGCGCCACGCAGCCTCCCCTGCCGCAGCGCCGCGACGAGGGCATCCTGATCGACGATCGGTCCGCGGGCCGTGTTGATCAGATAGGCTGAGGGCTTCATCAGGGCGAGTTCGGCCGGACCGACCGCGTGATGGGTCTCCGGCGTCAGCGCACAGGTGATACACAGAACGTCCACCTCACGGAGTAGGGTTGCTTTGTCCACCATCCTTACGCCGTCGACCTCCATCCGGGAAGACGCGACATAGGGATCGTGAGCAATATGGTGCATACCAAGCGGCGCCGCCAGCCGGAAGAACTCGCGCCCGATTCGACCCAGACCCAGCGTGCCGAGCACTTTGCCGGTGAGCATCTCCCCCAGATAATCGGCCTTATGATCCCAATCGCCGCGGCGCACCAGCGCATCCTTCTGCCGGAGCTTGAGGGTCAGGGCCAACAGCAAGGTCAGGTTGGCCAGCGCCACCGGCCGCCGCACCCCTTCCGGCGTGATGAAGACACAGACGTCGCGGGCGGTACAGGCGGCCAGATCGATGGCATCGTAGCCGACGCCCCAACGGGCGATCGCGAGGAGGCGCGAAGGCCCAGCCAGGGAACGCGGGCCAATCCGTTCCCCTAACAGCAGAATGGCGTCGTATCCCGCGATCAGCGACGCCGGCAACTCGCCCTCGGTGGTTTCGAAGTACTCGTACCCTATTGCATGCTGCTCAAGCAGGTCGAGCGCCTCGCGAGCCAGTAGATTTTGCTTTCCTGCCCGGAGAAAACCCGAGGTAATGCCCACCTGAAACGACTGCGCCATCAGCGGTTCGACCTTTCGCTCATCGGTTGCTGGGGATGGGAACGGATCCACGCCACCCCTTCGGCCAGGGCGCGCTGGAGCAGCGATACATCCATCGAGTAGCAAATGACCCGGAAGCCCCGGTCGATCCACGACTGCCCACTGACCGTATCGCCGACCAGGATGCCCACCGGGATACCGGCGGCATTACAGGCGGTCATCACCGTCGTGACCGCCTCCGTGAAGCGTGGGTGATCGAATTGCCCCGGGATACCAAGCGAAAGCGAGAGGTCGTAGTGACCGATCCAGATGATATCGACCCCAGGCACGTCGGCAATCTCCCCAACCTGACGCACGCCGTCTTCCGTCTCGATCATCAGGATCACCGTATTCTCGCGGTTTGCCGTGTCCATCTTCGCGGCCAGATCGCCCACGCGATAGTCATCATGGGCCAGCCCGAAGCCGGCGCCGCGGCTCCCGCGCGGCGGATAGTTGCAGCATTGCACAATCGCTTCAGCCTGCTCGCGACTCGCCACCTTGGGCACCATCACGCCCCGCGCCCCCACATCCAGTACGCGGGCCAGGAAATGGTAATCGTCGGCCGGGACACGCACGATCGAGGTAAAGCCGGCCGCGCGCGACCAGCTCACCACACTACGAATCTGATCAAGCTCGAAGCCGGAGTGCTCCATGTCGAACACTACAAAATCAACATCGGTCGACTCAAGAAGCCGGCCGATGCCAGGCGTATTGAATTCGAACACCATCGTGCCGGCGGCGCGCCGTCCCGCCGCCAATACACGCTTGAGCCGGCTTTCGCGCTGCATCAGGGTACCCCTTCTTCAGGCTTTCAAGGCATAGAGCGGGCGGCCGGAGTGAGCGGCAACCGCCGTGAAGGTGAGGATACCACCGTCGCTCGAGCAGGGAATCTCCAGGCCGCGGCTGCCCGGATGGGCGCCTTCCGCCACCAAGGTCAGAGCGCGAGGAAGGTCGGGGACGGGAATCCGGATGCGGCCCGCGCCACGGACCCGGATGTGCAGCAGGGCTCCGCCGGGGACGGAGCGCGCCCCGCTTACCGGCGCCCAGGCCACGTCGAGGTCCTGCCCTTCGGCGAAAACCGTCCGGCGACCATCGATGCTGATCTGGTTGGCGCCGTTGCCCGCGAAGGCGATGAGAGTGCCTTGCCCGTCCAGGCGGAATGCCATGGCGCCCACGCCTTCGTAGTCGACAC
>JAICHN010000271.1 GCA_025924845.1 Chloroflexota bacterium
TCGATCTGCTGCCGCCCGAGCAAGCGGCCGGACTGACCGCCCAGGCCCTGGTGAAGGCGGTACGCCGCGCCTATCTCGATCTGGAGGAGGCCGCCTGCAGCGGGGATCTACGACCGATACCCAGCTATCTGTACGTGCAACAGGCGCTGGCCGGCCTGGGCATAAGCGTGGACGAGGCGACGTCGTCCGCCATGCTGCGCGCCCTGTATATCGCCGAAAGCGATACGACGCGCCTGCTCCCCCACGCGGTGGAAACGCTGGACGCCCTGCACAAGCAAGGCTTGCGCCTGGGGGTCATTTCCAACCGTATGCACGGCGGCACGCTTCTGCTGGATGACCTGGCCTACTTCGGGATCAGTCATTACTTCGCCAGCCTGATCGCTTCCTGCGATGTGGGGCAAATGAAGCCCCATCAACGCCTGTTCACCACCTCACTGAGCGAATTGGGGGTGGAACCGAATGAGGCGGTGATGGTGGGCGACGATTTACGGGCCGATATCGGCGGCGCCCTGGCCATGGGGATGGGCGCCGTGTGGATCCGCCGCCCGGTGGGACGCACCGACCTGCCTCCCCCCGGTGTCCCGGTGATCGGCGATCTGGCGGAGCTGCCCGGAGTGTTGGCAAAGCGCTAAAGGAAGAGCGCGCGACCCGAAATCGCGCGCTCTTCCTTTAGCTATGATCCGTTCACGGCCCAGGCGGGCGGCGCATTCGTTTCTTCATCTCCTCGATTTGCCGCTCGATCTCGTCGGCCCGCCGCATCGCCGCATCAACCGATTCGTGCGCCTCACCCGTGGTTCGATGGGCGCGGCTCGCGTCGTTGCTGCCGGGCGCGGCGTTGCGCCCGGCGGCCTGGTTCCGCATTCGGAAGGTGTACGCTTGCCGGCCCTCGGCGGGTGGAAGGCACTGGACGCAGAGCGCGCCTCGTTTGGAGCGGGCAAAATCATCCGCGCAGAGCGGCGCGGTACAGCGCACGCAGCGAGGGGCGCAGTTGGCGCACACTGCCTTCCCACAGCGCGGGCTGCCGTCATCATGTGCCCCGGCACACACCGGTGGTGTATCGGTAACACGGCCACACCCCGTACACCGCCATCGGCCGTCGGCGGTAATCAGCATGCCATCGATTTTCGGCTTGGTTTTTGTCGCGGTGGCCACCTGACCGCCCTCCCGTGCCCGTGATGTAGGTTCTACGACCCTCTGAAAGAGTATGCCGTACCCATCGAGGGAATGAAAGAGTCCGGCGCGATGTTCCCTCATTACGGCGTTTAGCCGAGACTGCCAAAGCCGCGCTTCTTGGGGTGGGTCGGCGTACGGCAACGGGCGATTCCCGACCGCGAGTAGCCCAAGGGGCGAAAGTTGCGCCGGGTGAGCCGGCCCCTATGCACCAAAGCCCCAGGTAGGGCATTTTGCCGGTGGTATGATTCGCCTACCTTTGGCCCGGGAGATCCGTCCGATCCGTCCGATCCGTCGGATCGGTCCCATTGGTCCTGAGTTGAAACCACAAGTGGCCCGATCAAACATTGGGGCCAATCGGGCGGGAGAGTGTTATGCGACGTGCCGCGGTTCTTATATGCCTCGTACTTTTGTCGTGCGGTCGAGTCGGCGGCGCCTCCGCCGCGGCGCCCACCCCCACGGTGAAGTCGGTAGCGCTGGCTTTCGGGCAGGCGCTCCGGAACAATGACGGGGGCGCGGCGCTCAACCTCCTGGCACCCGAACTCCGTGCTCACCTGAGTCCCAACCAATTGCCGGCCGTGTTGGGCGTGGTGCGTCCGCCGCGGGGGGCCATGGTCATTCGCTGGGCGTTCGCCCAGGGGCAGGGCAACGCGACGCTTGGCCTTCGTTACGCGGGCAGTATGGTGACGGAGCAGCTGTCGCTCCGCCTCTACAGCGATGGCTGGCGGATTACGGCGATTTCCCCACGGGATGCCGCCGCGCTGGAGCAGGGCGCCGAAACGGCGGTGACGGCCTTTTGCGACGGTGCGCTCAACGGTGATCCGGCCATGATGCGCGCGCAGGCCACGAGCAGGCTCCTCAAGAAGTGGCGGAAGTCGGCCTGGTCGGCGGCGCTTCTGGGCCTGCGTGATCCGATTCGCTCCTATCAAATGGCGGACTATCAGGGCGACGCACTTGGGGCGGAGATTGTGGTGGTCGTACGCTCGGCTACGCGCTCCGTACGCGACCGCTTCGAGGTGATCAACGATCGCGACGGCTGGCGCGTCGCCGGTGTTTGGCCTCAGGGTAATTAGCCCCGCGCGACGACCACAATGAGCGAAAGCAGGCCCGCCGCCCCGCAATAGACCGCGAAGGGACCAAGTTTGCCCGAGGTGAAGTAACGCATCAGAAAGCGGACGCTTGCATAGGCGCTGATCGCGGCCAGAATACAGCCCACCACGGCATCGTCCAGGAGGGGTCGTCCTTCTGGTCCCAACAGGTTCGGAATCTCCAGTACGGCGGCTCCCAGAATAACAGGCGTGGCTAACAGAAAGGCGAAACGGGCGGCCGCTTCATGAGTGAAGCCGGTAGCCAGTCCCGCTACCATGGTGACACCGGAACGGGAGATGCCGGGGATGAAGGCCAGCGCCTGCAGGGCTCCGATCACGATTGCCTCCGTCCAGCCCAGCGCCTCGATGGGACGCGGCACGGTGGCCGCTGAGACCGGCATCGTGCCGCCGCGCGCATCGGCCAAGGCGACCACGGCGCGCACGCGCAGACGCTCGCCAAAATAGAGAATGGCCCCATTGACGATCAGGAACGCGGCGGCCACCCGAGCATCACCCAGGGCATTGCGTACGGACTTCTCCAACAGAACACCCAGGATAGCGGCGGGAATCGTGCCCACGGCAACCAGCCAGCCGATGCGCTCCTGAGGACTGTTTCCCAGCTTGCCTCGACTGATACTGATCGCCATCGGAGTGATGATTTCCACCCAATCCTTCCGGAAGTAGATCAGGAGAGCAATCGCCGTACCGAGATGCAGCGCTACCACGAAGGCCAGGAACGAGGCGGCGGACTGATCAATGTTCCAGCCCAGCAGCTTGGGCACGATCACCGTATGGCCGATGCTGCTGATCGGAAACAGTTCGGCCACCCCTTGCAGAACGGCAAGGACGGCGGCCTGCGCATGGGTCAGCTTGTCGTAGTGATGCGTAGATCGCGCGGCGGCCAGGAACGCGCGCGGCAGCGCGTCGTGGGCGGCCAGGACGGCGGCGAGTGACTGAGTCACTGAATGATTTATCCTCTCATCATGATTGGTGTGAGATCCTGATGCTGAACTGCCCGGTGGAAGATCCTGACACTAAAGTGTCACGGCAAGGCTCGTTGCGACTAACCTCCCGAGCAAATGCCTCCCCACTTTAGTGGGCGTCATCTTGCCATACACTGAAGTGTCAGGATCGTCACGACACCGAAGTCAACATATCTATTGGCTGTTGACAAGCTTCTAGGAGTCGTGCCGGCGAGGAGCGTGAGTTTGGTCCTTGCCTCGGTGGTGGCCGTTGTCTCCCTTAGGACCCTTGTCGCTCGTGTTGATCGCGTTGCTTGTGTTGCCGGTGTTGCTCGTCAATCCGGTGTCCGATGTCGCGGTGTCGGCTGGTGTAGCCGCGGCGTCCGCCCCGCCGGCATGACCACCCACGGTGAAATTCACCGAGCCCAGGATGTGCCCGTTGATCGAGGTGGTGACGGAATAGGCGCCGGCGCCGCGCGGATACATTTCCGCATACGCCGTTACATCACCCGGATAGGGGGCGACCGCCGTGTTAAGGTAAGGCGACGTGCTGCCGTCCGGATAATGCCACGTAAAGAGAACGCTGGCTCCCTTGGCCTTGTGATGGACTTGAGCCACGGCATAGACCGTGGATGCCTTGGCCGAGAAGCTGGTGGTGATGCCGACCGGCACGAAATGCGCTCCAACCCCCTTGGCGGTCACCAGATCGATGGTAGCGCCGTTGGTGGGGCCGAGCGTTGGCGTTGCCCCGGTTGGAGTGGCCGTGTCAACCGGAGTCGCGGTATCGGCCGGCGTGGCCGTATTGGCGGGAATGGTCGCCGTGTCGGGAACGGTCGTATGGTCGGCGGCGACGGGGATTGCGGTCGCGGGTACGCCATTGGCCGAGGTAGGCGCGGCGGTAGGGGGGGCGCTGGTATCACGCGGCGCGGCCGGAATGCTGGTATCGGTGGGGATGCCGGGCGCCGCGCCTATCTGATGCGTGGCGGTAGCACGCGCCTGGCCGGCAGTGGTAGGAACCGGAGTGGGCGTTATCCCGTTCGCCGAGTTGCCTCCGGTGAGACTCCGTCCCACCAATATGGCGCCGATCAGCAGGGCCGCCGTGGTGAGGAGCGCTACCAGGGCGCCCCCAGTGCCGCGACGCGGGCGCCGCGCCGCGGGACCGGCCATTTGCAGCGGTGTATGGACGGGGGCCGTGACATCAATCGAGGTGAGCGCCTGTGCCCGCGCCGCCGCGGCCCGCTGCGCGGTCGGCGCCACCAGGGCGGTGACCAACTCATAGCCGGAGTGGTACCGATCAGCCGGTTTCTTGGCGATGGCCTTGAGGACGACCGCCGCCACGGCCTGCGAGATTTCTGGGCGGAAGGAACGCGGCGACGGCGGTTCGTCATTGACCTGGGCCATGGCCACGGCCACCGGATTGGGGCCGGCGAAGGGGACGTGACCGGTAAGCATCTCGTAGAGCACCATGCCGGCGGCATAGAGATCCGATTCGGCCGTGGCGGGCTGCCCGCTGGCCTGTTCGGGGGAAAAGTAGGAGACCGAGCCCAGAATGGTACCGGTGGCGGTCATGCCGGCCCCGGCCAAGGCGCGGGCGATCCCGAAGTCGCTCACTTTTACCTCGCGACGGCCGGTGAGCAGGATATTCTCGGGCTTGATATCGCGATGAATTACCCCATGGTCGTGGGCGTAATCGAGCGCGGCGCCGAGCTGACGCATGATAGGGATTACGGTTTCCAGCGGCATGGGCGCCTCGCGCCTGATCACGTCCTTAAGGGTCTCGCCCTCCACGTACTCCATCACCATGTAGTGGAGGCCGCTCTCTTCGCCCACGTCGAAGACGCCGACGATGTTGGGATGGGCCAGACCGGCGGCCAGACGTGCTTCCTGGCGGAAGCGGACGATGAACTCTTCCTGGCTGGTCAGTTGCTCACGCAGCACCTTGAGCGCGACCGAGCGATCGAGGCGTGTATCGGTGGCGCGGTAGACCCGAGCCATCCCTCCGTCGGCGATTTGGGCCTCTATACGATAGCGGCCCCCAAATGTTTTATGGTTCGTCATGGTCTCCCCGGTGCGTAGCGCGCCCTCTTTCCCAATCATAGGGCTACCCTATCGTAAACGAATCGCGGATAGGGATAAAGGCGCGCACCCGCCAATAATAAAGTAGACGCGTTGACAAGGGCGGCCCGATACGTTACATACTACACACCAGCGGCACATGATGGGGATTTATTTTCTGTGTCATCGGGGGAACGCCGCACGGATTCACCAGTCGACGAAGGCTTGGTCGCGGGGACGTCGTGAGCCGGGGCGTTTTCCGCGCCGTTTGAAGGAGGGAGCGCGTAGGCAAGGAAAGCTACGGCAGTCGCCGGACCACCTCCCAGCCCCCCGATGGGGAAGCCAGGCGGCAAAAAGACTTCATTTTCGTATCTCTACGCCCTAGTTCGCGAATCTCTTGGAGGAAGAAATTAATGACCAAACGTGCAATCCAGGTACTTGGTGGGATAGCCTTGCTGCCGTTTCTGGCAGCCGGCGTAGCACCGGTTGCCCACGCGGCGCGAACGGTACACGCCAACACAGTAGTGAGGATCGGCGTAAGCGTTCCTTATAACGAGTATCCCGACCTCCCCGAGGGAATCGAGTATGGCGTGCGCGTAGCCGTCGCCGAGGCGAATGCCGCCAATTTGGTACCCGGCGTCACGTTTGACGTCCTCAAGAAGGACGATACGATCAATAATAAGCACGACCCGGTGAAGGATGCGTCCAACGCGCGCGCGTTCATCGCCGATCCCAGTGTCATCGCGGAAGTCGGCCCGCTTAACAGCAGCGCCGCTCAGGGTTCGATGCCGGTCTATAATAACGCGCAGATGGTGCAGATCAGCCCGGCCAATACCAACCCCGACCTCACCAACCCCAAGTTCCGCGCCAAGTATGAGCCGCGCACCGCGGACGGCCATGGGCCGATTACCTACTTCCGCACCTGCACCACCGACTCCTATCAGGGTCCCGAAGCGGCGCTGTATGCGTATAAGACCCTTGGCGCCCGCCGGGTATACGTCACGGACAATACGGGTGCCTACGGGGTCGGTCTGGCCAACGCCTTTGCCGCCGAGTTTAAGAAACTGGGCGGAACGGTAGTCGGCACGGGCGAAACCGACAGCACGCAGCCCAAATTGGGCACCGATGCCCTCGCGGCGAACATCGCCAGCGCCAGCGGCGGCAAGCTGGATCTGGTCTACTTCGGCGGTGAGTTCGGCGCCACCGGCGGGGCCGAGTACCTCGCGGACGCGCTCAAGTCCCATGGTCTGAACGTGAAGTTCATGGGTGGCGACGGCATTTTCGATCAGCACTTCATCAGCAACAGCAGCAATGGCGGAGTGCTTAACGGTTATGCCACCAGCGTCGGCCCGTATGCCGCCACCTATCCCGCCGCCAAGAACTTCCTGAAGGAAGAGGCAAAGATGTTCAAGGGCTTCAAGGTTTCGGTGTACGATATCGAATCCTATGATGCCGCCAAGGCAATCTTGAATGCCTATGCCAAGGCCGTGCAGGAGAAGAGATTCGCCGCCGGCGCCCGGATGAACACTACCACCCGCGGTATACTCGCCTTGCTGGTAGCCAAAACTCATAAGCTGAGCGGCGCGGCGGGCGTCTTCTCGTTTGACGCCAACGGCGACACGACGAACCGTGTCATCTCGATCTATAAGGTGAGCGGTACCACCCTGAAGAACGCTACCTGGACCTACGCGGGCACGGCGCCCCAGCTCTAGGGAAGTCATGGATCGGCGAGGTGGGGGCCCCCCGAAACCCCGGGGGGGCCCCACGCGGCCGGTGGGTGGGGGGGCCCCAACAAAAACACCGAGGGGGGGTTGGGGGTAGCGGGGGCCGGCCGCCCAGCGCAA
>JAICHN010000272.1 GCA_025924845.1 Chloroflexota bacterium
AATTGGGCTCGGACGGCGGCTCCTACACGAGTTGGAGCGGCACGCTCGGAATCTGGGGGCGGAGATTCTTCGGCTCGAGACGAACCGTGCGTTGACTGAAGCCATCGCCCTCTACCGCGGCAGCGGTTATTGCGAGGTCGCAGCGTTTAACGATGAGCCCTATGCCCACCACTGGTTCGAGAAGCGGCTTTCCCAATGAACGTCACACCGAGCCGAGGAGCGGAGAGGGGGGGATTCGAACCCCCGGTGGGAAACCCCACAGCGGTTTAGCAAACCGCCGCACTAGGCCACTATGCGACCTCTCCGAGTGCGCGGCATGGATATGGCGGAGGGAGAGGGATTCGAACCCCCGGTGCTTGCGCACGGTTGTTTTCAAGACAACCACCATAAACCACTCGGACATCCCTCCGTGCCGGTGGGACACCTGGCGTCACCATGGTAGCGTACCCCTCCCGGCCTGTCAACGGCGCCGCGAAATTCGCCATTACCAGGCGATAAGCGCCGTCCCCACGACGATCAGACCAACTGCTGTAAGCTTCCTGCGAAGGTCCGTTCTATCCAGTACATCCTCCAGCACCGAGGGGAACCACAGGGACAGGACCACGCCAAAGATCAGCACGAAGACCGGCTGCAAGCCGACCAACGTACTGACTACCCCCGCCGTCAACAGTGAGAGGGCAAAGTAGCTCAGGTAGCGTGACACCACATATAGCAGTTCATCGATGCCTACGATCAGGATTATGCTTCTGGGTAGACGGGCCGCCTCCCGCCGTATATCCGACCACGCCCCCGGAATGAACAGCAAACATACAGCGCATAGTGCGATGCCGAGCGATTCATAGGGCAGCACCTGCCAGAAACTCTGCGTCGTCACGCCATACTTGAAGGTGAGGAGAGCGATTGTCGCGAAGGTGGAGGGGAGGAGCATGTACCAGAAGGCCGGTCGGGGCCTGAAGATACGCCCATCGATCCGATCCATGGAAATGAACAGCGCGGCTACGATGGTCACGAAACAGCCCACATACTGCCGTGCGGATAACTCCTCGCGGAGAAAGACGTAACCGCCCGCGAGCACCAGTACAGGGACTAATTGGAAGAGGGGGCACCACGGCGGATGTCTCCTCAAGGGAGAGCGCCTTGAAATAGGGCAGCAAGATCAGTTCGGTCAAGAAGCCCGAGACGATGATCGAAACCATGACCGGCGCGGCAAACCAATGCACGCCAAAAATGAGCCAGAGCACGACGGCGGTACACAAGGAAACCGCCCCGCTAGAGCAGGCGATCAGCACCGGCCGCAGTTCGTAACGCTGCAGCATGACCTTGTCGATGTAGTTCACCACGGCGAACAGGGCTGGAGACAAGATGGCAGTCAACAGCCCAAGCATCACCGTTTACCAGGGCTCGTCGGCGTTGACGGCGACTACCGGCATACAAGATTGTCCATCCTCGACGCGCACCGGATCCGGTCCCATTCGCCGATCCCCCGATGGGCGCGGATAACCGCGAACTGCCGGACGGTCGGCCGGCACCCTTTCGAAGGCGTACCGCTGAGCAGACATCACCTGGCCTTTACTTCCCTTAATCCTCATCCATGGGCAGGAATCGCCGGAACATCAGACCCAGAAGTATAGTTGCTCCCTTACTGGAATTGCAAGGCGAGGATTGCCCATTTGCCCTTCTAGCCACCTTTGTAGACAGCGTGAGCGTACATCCCTGATAATGGGGCCATGAGTGCGCCGGATGGTGGTTGTTGCCAATGAGCGAGATACCGCAACGTCGGGTCGCGCCGATTCGCAGTATCTCGGCCGTGCTCCCCGCCTACAACGAAGCGGCAAACTTGAGCCAGGTCGTGGCCCACACTCTGGAAGCCCTCGAGGATACCGTGCCGGACTGGGAGGTGATCATCGTGGATGACGGCAGCACGGACGCCACCACGCGCCTGGCGAACGGCTTGGCGGCGCGCGATCCACGGGTGCGCGTCATCCATCACATGCGACGGCGCGGTTATGGCGCGGCGCTGCGGGCCGGTATTTCCGAGGCGACCAAGCAGTTCATCTGGTGCCTGGATGCCGACGGTCAATACAACCCCGCCGACCTCGCGGCCCTGGCCCAGTTTGATAATGTGTACGACATGGTGGCGGGCTACCGTGCGCGCCGGGCCGATCCTCTATTACGGCGCCTACTCAGCAAGCTCTATCGTTTCCTGGTACGGGTAACGTTAGGTGTTAAGGTACGCGACCCTAACTGCGGTTTCAAGCTCTACCGGGCAAGCGTGCTGAAAAGTCTACCGCTCTCGGCCATGGGACGCTTCGTGCAGGTGGAGATTTTGGTGCGCCTCCGCGAGAGAGGAGCGACGATACAGGAAGTGAGCGTGCGTCACGCCGCCCGCCACGCCGGGCGACAGATGGGCGCCCGCCCCGGAGCTATCTTGAGGATGGTGCGCGAGCTTTTCGCCCTGCGGAAGCGCCTCCGCGAGGAAGCGAAACTTCGACCCGCCGACGGCGCCTGATTTTCCGGTCAGCCGCGAGCCTCGCCAGGCGAGGGGATACACCTTCCGCACCCCATTTTGGCCTATGAATCCACGTTCTGAGGACCCGTAGTGTCCCACATTTTGACGTCTTGGGGTGGGGAAAGTTGATCGGTCCCTCGCAAGGGCACAGGGTGCCCCTACAAGCGCGAAAAACCTACTCCAGCCTGTACCAGCGTCCCTACGGCGCCGTGGCGGACGCGATATGCACCTCGGTCTCACCGCCGAGATGCCGGCGCACCAGGCCGGCCAGTTCATCGCACGCCGCGCGAACCTCGCGCTCTCCCATCGGCGGAATCCCTTCAATGCAGAGGAACGCATCGGTCGTGGCCTCGGTCAGCTTGGTGCGATCCGCCTCGCGCCAGTTCCAGCAGCGGCAAATCACGCCGACTTCATCACGGTAGATCACTTCGCCTGGTTGAGGCGGCTGTTCCTCCACCGCGCCCAGGGGGACGAAGTGCTCACCGCCCGCTGCCCGGGTCAGCACGATGTCGCCACGCACCGCGCCGAGATCTTCGCCGCCGCAGGGCAGCATAAAGCGCAGAGACACGGCATTGTACAGGTCTACCAGGGGATTGATGCTCCGCGTCGAGCCGGCTCGCGCCGATCGCAGCAGATTCTCGATCGAGGACCGGAACTTAGCAGGTTTAGCTCCGAACGTGCGATATGCTTCACGCCAGGGCGCCACAGCCGAATGCGTCGCCATGTCCGCGTCCCCAAGCCGCTCGGCGGCACCTCGCGCCGCTGCTTCCAACAGGGCGGCGCACTCTGTTGCATGCAGACTATTATCAAGACCACGCGCCCAGATCGTCCCGATTACGACAGCGGGAAACAATTCCCCAAACGATGGATCGATGCGAAACTGCTCCTCGGCCATCGCTCAGTCTCCGTCCCGATCCTCGTCATCACGCTCCCGCCGGGCCTGCGCCCTGGCCGGTTGGGCGCGCCCCCCGTGCGGCATCACCAGGCGCAGCGCTTCCTGGATGGTGGCTACGCCCTCGATCTTGATACCCTCGGGCGTCTTGCCGCGCAGGGCACGGGCGTTCCCCGCCGGCAGCATGACCCGTGTGAAGCCCAGCTTGCCGGCCTCCGCCACCCGATCCGCCGCTCGACTGATTGCTCGTACCTCGCCCGACAGCCCCACCTCACCAAAGGCTACCGTATCGGCCGGAACCACCGTATCGGCGAGACTGGAAACCACGGCCAGCGCCGTCGGCAAATCGACCGCGGGCTCGCTCAAGCGGAGACCGCCCACCACGTTGCAATACACGTCGCAAGTATGCAAGGGCAATCCGGCCCGCTTAGTCAGTACGGCCAACAGCAGGTGCAGGCGATTGAGATCCATCCCGGCGCAGGTCCGCCGAGGCAGACTGAAGGTGGTGGCACTGACCAGCGCCTGGATTTCGGCCAGGAGCGGTCGTGTGCCCTCCAGGGTGGCGGCCACGGCGGAACCGGGGTAGGAGGCGCCCCGCTCCGCCAGGAAGGCGGCGGAGGGGTTACGCACTTCCGCCATGCCGTCGTCGCGCATCTCGAAGACGCCTACTTCATTGGTCGAGCCGAAGCGATTCTTTACGCTGCGGAGGAGCCGGTAGGCATGAAAGCTGTCGCCCTCCAGGTAGAGGACCGTATCCACGATGTGCTCAAGGACGCGAGGACCGGCAATTGCCCCTTCCTTGGTGACGTGGCCCACGATCACCACCGGGACATGGCTGGTCTTCGCGGCATGCATGAGGCGTGCCGTGCTCTCGCGCACCTGGGACACGCTTCCGGCGGCCGATTCGATATCGCTAACCTGCATGGTTTGGATGGAATCCACCACCATGAGGGCGGGCCGTAGTTCGCGCATGGCGGACAGGATGGTGTCAATATCCACCTCGGCCATCAGGTAGAGGTCGGCCGGCACCTGGCCCAGGCGATCGGCGCGCAGCTTCACCTGCTCCGCCGACTCCTCACCCGTCACGTAGAGCACCCGCTCCTCATGGCTGAGTTCCAGGCAGAGTTGCAGAACAAGCGTGGACTTGCCGATTCCCGGATCACCGCCGATCAGGATGAGCGAACCGGGGACGAGACCGCCGCCCAGAACGCGATCCAACTCGGCAATGGGAATGCGCCGCCTGCCCCAATTGTCCGCCGCGACCTCGCGCAGCCGCACCGGACGGGCCGAACCCATCGATCGCGGCGCCGATGCGCCGGTCGGCGTGGGCGCTTCCTGAATTGTCTCTACCAGGGAGTTCCAGGTTCCACAATTAGGACAGCGCCCATACTGCGTGGGATATTGGCTACTACACTGCTGACAAACAAATGTCGTGCGGCGTTTCGCCATCTAGTCCGTTTCGACCAGGACCGGTTCGGGCTCGCGGTCATGCACGCGGGGTTGCACGTTGAGCACCAACTCAGCGGAGACGACATCCGCTCCCACGCTGTCGCCCGGATGGAACTTGCCTTGCAGCAAGCCTTCGGCCAGAGGATCCTCGATAAAATTCTGGATGGCTCGGCGCAACGGGCGGGCGCCGTTGAGCGCGTCGTAGCCCTTCTCGACCAGGAAGTCTTTCGCCGCGTCGGTAGCCTCCAGGGTCATCTCCTGTTCGATCAACTGGGCGCGAACCCGGCGCAGCATCAACTCGACGATCTGGCGGATTTGCTCCTGGCGAAGCGAATGGAAGACGATGGTGGCATCGATACGATTGAGAAACTCCGGCTTAAAAGTCTGGCGAAGCTCACCGGTGATCTTCTTGATCATCTCTTCGTGATTCCGGTCCTGCTTGGCCTTCGTATCGTCGTCGCTCTTGCCGATACGGAAGCCAAGGGCCGCCTCACGATTGAGCAAGTTGGCCCCGATATTCGAGGTCATGATGATGATCGTGTTGCGAAAATCCACGGCGCGGCCCTTGGCGTCGGTCAACTTCCCATCCTCCAAAATCTGGAGCAGGATGTTGAACACCTCGGGATGGGCCTTCTCCACCTCGTCCAGCAGGACGACTGAATAGGACTTGCGGCGAACCGCCTCGGTCAGTTGGCCGCCCTCTTCGTAGCCGACATAGCCGGGAGGGGCGCCGACCAATCGGGCAACGGCGTGACGCTCCATGAACTCAGACATGTCGATCTTGATCAACATATCCTCGCTGCCGAACATGAACTCGGCCAGGGCCTTGCCTAGCTCGGTCTTGCCAACCCCGCTCGGCCCTAGAAAGATGAAGCTTCCAATTGGACGCTTCGGATCCTTCAGTCCGGTACGGGCCCGACGCACCGCCTTGGCAATGGTGGAAATCGCCTCTTCCTGGCCGATTACCCGACCATGCAACGCCGACTCCATCTGGAGTAGCCGTTCCGACTCCTCCTGGGCGATCCGCCGAACCGGAATGCCGGTCCACATGGACACGACTTCGGCGATGTCTTCCTCGCCTACCACCATGCCTCGGTCGCTCGATGCCTCGCGTTCCTGCCAACTCGATTGCAGATTCGCGATCTTATCGCGCAACTGCTTCTCGCGGGCCCGAAGATCCGCCGCGGTCTCGTATTGCTGGGCCTTGATTGCCGCTTCCTTCTCGGTCTGCACCTGCTCGATATTCTGGAGAGCCTCTTTGAGGGAGAAGGGCTGACCCGAGCGCTGCAAACGTACACGAGCCGATGCCTCATCCATCAGGTCGATGGCCTTGTCGGGCATAAAGCGATCCGGGATGTACCGCTCCGCCATCTCAGCGGCGGCCCTCAAGGCCTCGTCGCTGATTTGCAAATGGTGATGGGCTTCATAGCGGGGCCGGAGGCCATGCAAAATGCGGATCGTCTCATCCACCGACGATTCGTTCACCGTGACCATCTGGAATCGTCGCTCCAGAGCGGCGTCGCGTTCGATGTACTTTCGATATTCATCAAGGGTGGTGGCCCCGATGCATTGCAGTTCGCCGCGGGCGAGCGCCGGCTTCAGGATATTCGCGGCATCCACGGCGCCCTCGGCGGCGCCGGCGCCCACGATGGTATGGAGTTCATCGATGAAGAGCACGCAGTCACCGGCGCCCTTGATCTCCTCGATGATCTTCTTCAGCCGCTCCTCGAACTCGCCCCGATACTTCGTGCCCGCCACCAGCGAACCGATGTCGAGGGTGAGAAGACGTTTACCGGCCAGCGTCTCGGGCACATCGCCGTTGACGATGCGCTGCGCCAGTCCGTCCACGATCGCTGTCTTGCCGACCCCAGGCTCACCGACCAGTGCGGCGTTGTTCTTCATCCGCCGGCTAAGGATTTGAATCACCCGCTCGATTTCCGCGCCGCGGCCAATCACCGGATCCACCTTGCCTGCACGGGCCTGAGCGGTCATATCCAGACCAAGCTGATCGATGGTAGGCGTTTTGCTGGCGTGCTTGGCTTCGCTGTGGGGACTGTTACTGGTCTGCGACAGCACTTGAATGGTCTGGGTACGCACCTTCTCCAGGCTGACCCCCAGCGAATCGAGGACGCCCGCCGCGATCCCCTCGCCCTCGCGGACCAGGCCGAGCAGAAGATGTTCGGTACCGATATAATGATGCCCGAGGCGCCGTGCCTCATCGACGGCCAGTTCGATCACCTTCTTGGCTCG
>JAICHN010000273.1 GCA_025924845.1 Chloroflexota bacterium
CGATGGAGGGGGCAAAGTCCGGAATCCGCCGGCACGGTCCGGCCCGCCGTGGTAGAGTGGTAGGACGGTTGTCCTATTCAGGGAAGGAGAAGGCGATGGCCACTATGACCCTTTCGCGAGACGAGATGACGGCGCGAATGCTCGCATCCGATCGCTCCGCCGACGGCTGCTTCATGGTCGGCGTGAAGACCACCGGCATCTATTGCATGCCCTCGTGCCGCCCGCCCCGGAAACCCAAGCCCGAGAACTGTATATTCTTCGGCTCCCCGGAGGAGGCGCGCGCCGCCGGCTTCCGAGCCTGCAAACTCTGCAAGCCGGATACCTCCTTCGCGATGTGTACGGCGGACACCACGGGCCGCGCCGCCGACCCGAAACCGCGACCTGAACCGCGGATCGCCTATCTGGACACCATCGACGAGGCTCCTGGGCCGCTCGCCTTCGCGGTCGCCGCCGACGGGGCACTGCTTCGGCTGCAATTCCTCGATGGCCATTACGCGAGCACGGTCGAAGCTGAGCTGGGGCGGGCGGGCTTTCGCGCCGAGCGAGATCCCAGCCGTACGGCGCCCGCCCGCGCTCAGTTGTTGGAGTATTGCGCGGGCACCCGGCGCACGTTTGATCTGCCGCTGGCCCTCTGCGGATCAGCGTGGCAAAACACCATATGGCGTGCCCTGACGCGCATCCCGTTTGGGGAGACTCGTACTTACGGGCAGATCGCGGCGATGGTCGGGCGGCCCGCCGCGGCTCGCGCGGTAGGGCGGGCCAATGCCACGAACCCGCTCCCGCTGGTCGTGCCCTGCCATCGGGTGATTGGAGCCGACGGATCGCTGACCGGGTACGGGGGCGGTATGCATCTCAAAGTGCGCCTCCTCGCGCATGAAGGAGTAACCCTTCAGACGCAATGAGGCGGATCACTATAGCCCGATTGCCCGATTTTCCGCATAGACAGGTAAGGGAAATACCTCTACACTAGGTGAACCACACATGGTGTGGTGCAAGCAGACCGGCTGCAGTGACGCAACCGGCACAGGAGCACACGAGGAGGTGTGTAATGCATCCCATTTCCCTACGCGGCGGCACGGTCGTGCCGGCCGGCGTCTACCGTGAAATGCACAGCGGACGCCTGGTCTACGTGGGTACGCCGAGTACTCTCCCCGGTCAATCCAATTCCGAGACCTACGTGCAGGTGCCCGAGGCGGCGTTATTTAATCATCGCGAGGGGCACATCCACCGGCAGTCCAGGAATCCGAACGACCGCGCCCGAGCGTAGAGCGACTCTCGCGGCAAGAAGACGCCCAGGACGGTGACCTGATGCCACAGTCCTGGGCGTCTTCTTGCCGCTCAGGGGCGGGCTGCCGTGTGGATGGAATGCTGCTTGGTCACCCGTTCGAGGGCCGCGCGATCGATTTCAACCCCGATTCCCGGCTCCTGCCGCACTTCCATGGTCCCCCGGTCGGTGAGGACGAAGCTCGGGCCGGCGATATCCTCGTGAAAGTACCGAGCACTGGCCGAGATATCGCTGGGCAAGCGGAAGTTGGGCAGACTGGCCAGGTGTATGTTGGCGGCGCGCCCGATGTTCGTTTCCAACATGCCGCCACACCAGACCGGCACATCGGCCTCCTGAGCAATATCGTGAATCTGCTTGGCGCGTAACAGCCCTCCCACGCGTCCCGGCTTGATATTGATAATACGGCAGCTTCCCAGGGCCAGAGCATGCCGCGCATCGTCGGGGGTGCGGATCGCTTCGTCCAGACAGATCGCGGTGCGAAGTTGCCGCTGGAGCGTGGCATGATCCACGATATCCTCTTCGTCCAGCGGCTGCTCGATCATCAGCAGATTGAACGCGTCAAGCTCGCGCAAGTGATCGGCATCGGCCAGGGTGTAGGCCGAATTGGCGTCCACACTGAGCAGAATATCCGGAAAGGCCTCGCGCACGGCAGCCACGAAGGGAAGGTCGGTCCCGGGCGCTATTTTCAGCTTGATTCGCTGATAGCCCTGGTCAACATGCCGCCGGGCCACCTCCACCAGCTTGGCGGGCGACGACTGGATGCCCAGGCTGACGCCGCTCGGCGTTTCGGTGCGCGTACCGCCCAGCAGGGCGCTGAGCGGCTTATCCTCGGCGCGGGCCAGGGCATCCCACAGGGCGTGCTCAACCCCGGCAATGGCCATTCGGTGGCCGCGGATCCGCGCCAGCAGTCGCCACAGATCCTCGGCCCCGCCTACATCCTCACCCATGATTGCGGGAGCGATGAAATCGGTCAGCACATGCCACGCGGTGCCGATGGTTTCGTACGAATACCAGGGGCCGCCCCCCGCCACGCACTCGCCCCAGCCTTCGGCGCCGTCGCCGGCCAGCCGCACGATAATACATGGCCGGTCGTACTCGGTGCCGAAGCTGGTAGTGAAGGGATTGACCAGCGGCATCTCGATCTGAAAAAGCTCGAGTTCTTCAACACGCATGGGAAACTGCTCCTTTAGGCCCGCCTCTTATTTGACATAATCATCGAGTGACCGGGTGCCGGTGAAATAGTCTTCCGCCGACCCGACGAGATAGTAGCAACGCCAGGACAATAGGGGATCGGGCGCGCGAATGGCATGCAACACCGCCAGGCCGCGTGCGAACAGGGGTGGGAAGACGGCGCGCAATCCTTCACGCCAGGCCCGCGCCGCGCCCGGATCGGCGCGCTTGATCGCCTGGAAGTTCGCGGGCGCCTCGATCAGAGCGGGCTCCATGCCGTCGCCGGACTGGATTTCACGCAGGACAAGGTAGGGATCGGGGGTAGCCGACACATCGGTGCGGGTGAGCAGGGGGATGCCCGCCGCCCGCAGGTCGTCGACCTGGATCATGGGCGACTGACCGGCCAGGCGCTCCGCAACGGCGTGGTGCCCGATGTGCCAGGAGATAGTAAAGCGATCGGTCTCCAGGCCAAGATTCAGTCCATCGCGGCCGACTCCGTAGAGGTTGGCTGAATACTCACGCACGATTCCTCCCAACTTCGCGATATTCAGCCGTGCGTTCCGCGATTCCAGCGGATCGAAGGTCCAGGTGACCAGGTCGTAACCCTGGGCCAGCGCCCATTCGCGCTGCCTGCGCTTCAGGTGATAGCCCACGTCACGGCCCCGCCACTCGGGCAAGACACCGAGCAGATGGGAGCAGTGTACGGGCCGTCCGGCCTTCACCCCAGGGAAACCGAGCAGTATGCCGATCATCCGGCCCGCTTCGTCACGAGCCCCTAAGAGCAGGCCGCCATAGCGCTGGTGGGTCACGAGGAGGTGAACGGGGACCGCTTCCAGAGGAGATCCGGGCCACACGGCGAGATCCACCTCCTGCCACTCCTCCATTTGGGCCGCGGAGATCATTTCTTCAATGGTAAATATCGTCCCGTCGGGAAGGGTGATGACTTGTGGGCTGAGTGCGGTTCTTTCCATGGGTTCTAGTGTAGCGCGGTAAGAAGCCCGCGCGATGGAACTGGCGCGGATTCCCCGGCACACAGGGTTCCAGGATAGCCGGGATACTTGTTACCCTGAACGTGGAGAAGAGATGACCATTCCGGCGAACCGTCTCATCCTAAAGGACATACCTCGGCCCGCGGCGGATGGGGTGGCGCGCGTGCTGGTGGCATCGGCGACCGGCTATATCGGCGGTCATGTCGTCCGCGCCCTGCATGGCGCGGGCTATCGGGTTCGGGCGCTGGCCCGCGATCCATCCCGTCTGGCGTCCGTGGATGATGCTTGCGACGAGGTATTCGTCGGGCGGGCGACCAACCTGGCCGAACTTGACGGCGTGTGCGCCGGCGTTGATATCGTCTTCTCCTCGATTGGTATTCGCTCCTTTGGACCGCGCCCGAGCTTTTGGGAGGTGGACTACCACGCGAACATGAACCTGCTTCTGCAGGCGCTTCGCGCCAGGGTACGGCACTTCATCTTTATCTCGGTGCTGCATGCCGAGAAAACGCGGGCCCGCTCACCGATTGCCGAGGCGCGTGAACGTGTGGTCGATGCCCTGCAGCGTTCCGATATCACCTGGACGGTATTGCGCCCGACCGGGTTATTCAATGACATGGCCGAAATTGCCGGTATGGCACGTCGGGGACTGAACGTGGTGGTCGGCGACGGGCGGAGCCGCATCAATCCAATCCATGGCGCCGACGTGGCGGAAGAGGTAATTCACTGCATTGCTGACACAAGTCGACATAATCGTGCCATGGATTTGGGTGGTCCGGATACCTACACCTATCGTGAACTTGGCCTACTGGCCGGCGAGGTGTTTGGACGGCGCGTGCGTACCATCTCCATTCCGCCCAGCCTAATTGGCCTGGCCGGCACCGCCCTTACCCCGTTCAACGGCAACGCGGCGGCGCTGCTGAAGATGGTACAACTCCTGGGAGAGTCCGACGTGGTAGGCACGCCGGTCGGCGGTCATCATCTGCGCGACTTCTTCCGTGAACTTGCAGGATGACGGTGCTTCAGCGATAGTACGGCCGAGCGGTGACACGAGTGCGGCGGCAGAGTACTATCGCCATGGAGAACCAGAATGGATCCACAATCGTGGGCGATCCCGAGGCGCCCTAAATCAATTCAGTGCTTCGGCCCGAAGGACCGTATGCATGAGGTGATATCATGCTCGCATCGCCTCCGAAAGGGGTTCATGATGGACGGTAAGACCGTGCGGTTCGATATGTTGACGTGGCAGGTGGTGCCCTGGCCGGTCATGCGCGACGATGTCCTCTATCTGGAGACATTGGACATCGGAACAGTCTGGCTCGGTGATGGGTACGCGATGCCAGCCGCATATGGCGGTTCCGTTCTGGAAGCCTGGACCACTCTGGCAGCCCTGGCGGTACATACCACGCGGGTCAGGCTGGGCACGCTGATCAGTAACGTGGGATTGCGGCACCCCGCGATGTTGGCAAAGCAGGCGGCAACGGTGGACTGCATCTCAGGAGGTCGGCTCGATCTCGGCCTCGGTCCCGGTGAACCTCAAGAGACGACCTGGTTGGGTCTCCCTGCCCTGACGCCCGGCGCCCGCGTCGACCGCCTCGCTGAAGCCGTGGAGGTGATCGACCGTCTCCTACGGGAACATAGGATTAGCTACCAGGGGTCATATTATCAATTGGATGACGCCCCGCTCGAACCTGTTCCGGTGCAGCGGCCACGCCCTCCCTTGGTGCTCGCGGCGGATGGCAAACGCGCGCTGCGGATCGCGGCGCGGCACGCGGATGTCTGGGTCACCATCCCTGACGGCAAAGGGACGCGCGAAGACGCGGTTCGCAGCGTGCGCGAGCGTGGTCAACTCCTTGACGAATATTGCGGCGCGCTCGGGCGCGCTCCATCGACCGTCGAGCGCGCCTGCATTGTAGGCTGGGGCGGGCCGGAGACCCCGTTTGCTTCGGTGGAGGCACTCCGGGATTTTGTCGGCCGGTATCGGGAAGCAGGAGCACAGCGGATCATCTTCTGTTTCGGAAGCACGGCGACGCCTGCTCCCTATGATGCGTGGATTGCCGCTCGGGCTTGGGTAAGCCGCGCGCTGCTGGAGGCGTTCGCGGCCCAGGTGCTAACCGATCTGAGCAGCCCAAGCAGCACTCCTTAGTTCACGGTCGCTCACGGAGGCCGGCGTTATAGGTCGTACGGTGTCGTCACTGAGGATAATGGCGCGGACATTGCTGGGGCGAACCGCCCTCCGCGGGGAATTAGCGCAACCGCGGCACGGCGCCAAGATGTCTCGGCAGCAAGGTGGGCACGGCGACTTCCGCCCCCATGGTCGCGAGGACCGCGGCGGGCAGGCTAGCCGTACTCGGATAGAGCGCGTAGCGGCATGACCAGACGGGGTCGAACTTCTTGTTGAATCGGTAGAGCGAACGCAAGGGAAGATAGCGGGCACCCTCGAACACGGCGGCGCGAGCGGCACGGATCGCGGCGCCCTCCCCTTCCGGGCACTCTTTATCGGACAGCGCGGCGAAGTTCAAACTCATCCTGCTGTAGCCCGCATCGCGGAACCATTCGGCGGCGCGAATAATCAGCGCCTCGGTCAGCCCGTTCGGGGCGTCGCTCACGCGGCGCATGTGGTCCAATGAGAGGGCGCGCGCGGCGGGCGCCGGGGCCAGCGTAAGGAAGCCGAGAAGGCGCCGGGGTGTCTCGACGGCGCCTGTCGGCCCGACGGCGAGCACAACCTGATGCTCCCGATCATCGGGCGCGGGCAGCGGGCCGCTGGTCATGGAAAATCCCTGGGCGACGCCCCCATGCATTGCTAACCAGGCAGCCGACACAGCTTCGCACTGATCCACCAGCGCGCGATCAAGGTCCGCCATCGTACCAATGTGGATCTCGATCCCCTGGCCGGCGATCACCCGCGCCGCCCGCCGTACCCGTTTGGCCAGGCGATCCACACTGAAGTCCGGCAGTGGAATGACTGCCTCCTCGCCCAGCTTCGTGGCCCGCATTCCCTCGGCCCGATAGGCACGCATCGCCTCGGCCGAAGCACCGACTACGCAAGGGGTGATCCCGTTGGCGGCGAACAGGTCGAGGGCATGACGAATAAGGGGGCGGAGCACATTGGGCGCGCATACCGGATCGCCGCCCAGCAAGGCCACGTCACCCCGCATGCGATAGGAGACGAAGCCGTCACCCTCAGGGGCGAATAGATAGGACCGATCGCGGCGTAGATGGAACCAGCAAAGGGAGTCGTACCCGTAGCGGGCCAGCAGGGCGCGGGCCTGGATCCGCTCGTCGGGCGACGCGGGAGCGATGGGGATGAGGGGACGTAAGAGGCGCACCACGGCATAGACGATGCCGACCACCAGGAGCACATGGAGAGAGTGCTGGAACCACATGCCCTGCCGGCCATGGTAGACCACGGTGGGTGAATCAACCCAGAGGCCAAGGAACGCGGCAAGCGGAAACGGCACGGGCCGCGAACCGCTCCAGGTAATCAGTACGACCACATGGCCGCGGAGCAGCCATGCGCCGGCCTCGGCGTAGAGGAGGCAAAGTCCGCAGAGCCAGGCCGTCCGGGACAATGCACCGCGCCAGGAAATGGGGAGCGGGCCGACCACGAAGTCGGCCCGCGCTCGCCAGAGCAACCAGGCGACGAGGAGGCAGAAG
>JAICHN010000274.1 GCA_025924845.1 Chloroflexota bacterium
GCGCCGGCGCCGATCGTCTCGCCGGGGATTTCCTGGCCGATGGCGGTAGCGCAACTGCCCTGCCGGCGCAGCGGATCGACCGCGCGGCCGGTCTCGGCAAGGCGGCGCTGCACCCACGCATGCAATCGATCTTGCAAGTCGCGGCGCACTTCAGGATGCGCCTCGATCACATTGTGCTGCTCGGCGGGGTCCGCTACGAGATCAAACAACTCCTGCATCGGGCGACCATGGCGATCGGGCTCGATCGAGTCGATCAGTTTCCAGCGCCCGCTGCGAATGGCGCGTTTGACCTCCCAGGTAGCCTCGGAGAAATACAATTCATCGTAGTTGCGGTCACGCAGCCCGAAGGCCGTGGGCAGCAGGCTGAGGCCCTCCATGCCGTCACGATCCGGGATGCCGGCCAGTTCCAGCAGGGTGGGTGCAAGGTCGAGGTTCTGCACGAAACCGGGCACGCGGCGACCGGCAGGCAGTTTCCCCGGCCAATAGAGAATCAGGGGAACGTGGACATTACCCTCATAGAGCCCGTGATGATCGAAGTAGCCCTTCTGCTCGTTGAGCACCTCGCCGTGATCGGCGGTGATTATCACCAGGGTCTCGTCCCGCACCGGCTCCAGGGCCCGGAAGACCGCGCGCAGATGGTGGTCCATGGAGGCCGTTTCGCCGTCATAGAGGTTGATCACGTAGTCGGCATCGGTGACACCGGGCATCCAGGAATGGAAATACCACTTAAACGGCTCCCAGCTCCATGCCTCATCCATGCTGTGGTTGTTGACGTCGTAGGGGTCGGCATCAGGCGGATAGAAACGCCGGCGGTAGGCGGCGGGCGGCAAATAGGGCGTATGCGGATCCCAGTAATGCAGGAACAGGTAAAACGGCCGCGTATCCGCGCAAAGCTGCTCAATCACCGGGAGCGCCTTCGCGTTCACCGTTTCCGCTTTGCGTAACACTTGCGGATCGGAGCGATCCCATTCATAGCTGTGATACTGGTCCAGACCGCGTTCGAAGTGGCGGCCCATGCTGTCCACGGCGACGGTGGTGTAGCCGTGATCGCGCAATATCTCGGGTAAGAGGCGCACACCATCGGCGATCGGCACCCCGCCGCCGATGTTAACGATGTCGTGGGTAATCGCCTCCTTGCCGGACAACAGAGTGGTGAAACTGGGATGGGTGGGGATGTTGGGTGCGTAGCACCGCTCATACAGTACGCCCCGGCGCGCGATGCCGTCGATAAATGGACTGGTTCGCTTGGGGTAGCCGTAGCAGCCCAGATGATCGGCGCGCTGTGTATCGAGCGCGATCAGCACGATGTTCATGCGTTTGTCCACTCCTCAGTGTTTCGGCGAGATCTCTTGCAGACAGCGATGCAGGTAGCCGCGGCCCTCGGCGGCCACACCCATGGCGCGTGATAGCTCGTAGGAGGAGGCGCCGATCACTTCCAGGTTGAGCGGCCCGGTGTAGCCCTCCTTTTGGAGGGCACGCAAGGTAGCCGGTATATCCACTATGCCGCGGCCCGGGATCTGAGTCTGGGGCGGCCCGACCCGCTGTTCCCGACTGAGACAATCACGGAAATGTGACGTGATAATCCGCTTGCCCCAACGCTTCGCCACCTCTTGCGGTTCCTCGCCGGCCCGGAAGAGGTGACTGGGGTCGAAGTTGAGACCAAGCGCCGGCTCCCGCACCTCGTCCGTCAAGCGGAGCGCGGTGTCGGCGTTGTAGATAGCTTGCCCCACATGCGGCTTCACGGCCAGGCGCACGCCATACCGGCCGGCCAACGCGGCGAGATCGGCTATATGGGCGATGGCCTGTACGGTAGATTCCTCGTCGCCGCTGCTGCCGCCGGAGCCGATATTGATGATCGCGATGCCCAGATCATTGGCCAGGCCGAATATCGCTTCCAGTCGCGGGCGATCGGTGGTGGCCGCCTCGATGGCGGTGGCGGTCAACCCGTGGTCCGTGAGCCGATCGCGCACCGAGCGGCGCTCGGCCGCGGACATGCTGGGCGCGATATGCTCGGCCATCCCGGCGATGGCGGCCAACTCCACGTAGCGGTAGCCGGCCCAGGCAATGTGGGTCAAGGCGGTAGCAAGATCGCTGTTCCCGAACAAGACGGTATTGCAACCCAGTTGCACGGCAAACCTCCTAACTCCCCCCGAACAGTATGACGGTCCCCACGCCGAGGCTATTCCTACCCCGGCGGCGCCGGAGGGGCATCCCTTGCGGGTGCCCTTGGTGGCCCGAGGGCATCCATCACCCGGAGGGTACCTGGTGCCCCGCCGGCAGGAGGAGACATACGCCTAGGTGTACCAGCGTAACCGGGCGATGCATGAGACAACAGGCGAAAGTAGTCACGACGTGGGGTCAATGTTGCTGGGTCGCGGTCATGCTACGATAGCAGACGGTGTGATCCTGTTGACAAGGAGACGACCGTGCATCGCATAGGACGAGACTTCCTGGGCGGAGGATTTCCTCTGTACGTCATCGATGCGCGGCATGGCACGACGGACGCCCACTACCACGAGTTCTTCGAGTTGGTCTACTTGCGCGCCGGCCGGGGCACGCACTGGATCGGCGACGCGCGCTACCCGATTCAGACCGGCGACATCTATGCGATCAGTCCGGGCGAACCACATGCCTATCATACGCTTGACGACGGCGAAATGCGTATCGTCAACCTGCTGTTCCTGCCCGAGATCCTGGACCGCGCACCCTTTGCCGGTGTCGCGCTTTCCGGCCTCACCAGGTTGCTGTACATCGAGCCGTTGTTCCGGGAGGAGGTGAGGTTCGCCCACCGGCTCAACCTGCGGGGTGCGCCGGCCTATCAGGTGGAAACGCTGCTGGATGAGATGTTGCGCGAGCAACAGGCCCACGCATCCGGCTACGAACTGGTATTGACCAGCATGTTCTGTACGTTGCTGGTGTGGCTGAGCCGGGCCTACGAACAGCAGATCCGGTGTGAAGGGACGGAGCAGGAGTTTACCCGCCGCCATGCCGTGGTGACGGCGGCGGTGCGCTATATCGAGACCCATCATGCCGAGCCCATCTCGCTGTCCGACGTGGCTCAGCACACCGCGCTCAGCCCCAGCCGGCTGGCGCACCTGTTCAAGGAACATACGCAGCGCAGTCTTCTGGCTTACTTGCACGAGTATCGGGTTGGCCGGGTGTGCGAAGAGTTGTTACGTACCGACACATCGGTTACCGCGTTGGCGGCAAGCATGGGTTATGGGGACTTGCGCTTCTTTCATCGCGTCTTCCGCCGTCAGGTGGGGTGCAGTCCCATGGCCTATCGTCGCCTATTCGGACGAACCGCGCCGACCGCGGAATCAGTCTCTCTGGCGGTGCCGACGGCGGGAGTCGAACCCGCACGGTTGCCCGAGCGATTTTAAGTCGCTTGTGTCTGCCATTCCACCACGTCGGCCTGGACGCGCAAGACGCCGTGCGCAAAGTGTGCCACGCATGGCCCGCCGCGTCAATTCGGCCACGTCGGCGGTGGAGCAATCTCCTCGCTGCTTAGACCATCCCGCGCGCGGCCAGGTCGCGCTCCAGGGTATCCAGGAGGGCAGGCTTCAGGGCCAGGCCCGCCTGCCGATAGGCCAGGAGGACTGCCCCCGCCACGGCCGGGAAACGGGCATGTGCTACGCGGGTCCTGGGCGCCAGTTCGCCCAGGGCCGCCGCGAATGCGCCAAAAATCGGTTCGCCCGCCTGCCACGCTCCGCCGCGGGTTACTACCCCGGCATCGCGCTCCAACAGATCCAGGTGGGCCAGCATGTCACGCACCACGTGCGCCAGGTCGCGTCCTGCCTGGCCTAATAGGCCGATGGCGCGATGATCGCCCTGCTCCGCCGCCGCGGCGACCATGCCGCAGATCGCCGCTATCTCCTCACGGGGGAGGGGCGGATCGTACAGCGCCGCCTGGAAGGAGGGACGGTCGCGGGCATTCAACCGGGCACGTAGCGCACTGGTGAGCGCACCCTCCGGATCGCGCCCATCCATGACGCGGGCCAGAAGGCGAATCGCCTCGCGGCCGATGGCATACGCACTCCCCTCGTCACCCGCCAGGGGTCCCCAACCACCCTCTACCAGCATCCGGCCACGACCGTCTTGCCCACAGCAGGCGGAGCCTGTTCCCGCGATCACGATTGCCCCAGGTTCCTCGATCAGCGCCCCAATCAGCGCCGCCGGGGCGTCGTTTCCCGTGCTGACGATGCCGGCAAGTTCGCCAACGCCGTTTGGCACCACGGTGCCCGCCGCGGCGATGTGCAGGAAGGCGAGGGGTGCGTCCGCCGCGTTGGACAATGCGCCCGCCACCGCGGCGCTAATACCGCGAAACGCCGTTTCAGGTCCGCTCAGTAAGCTGTTGCCGGGCCCGCCCTGGCCGACGCCAATCACATGGCCCTGGCCGTCCGCGACCAGGCAACGGGTTGACGTTCCCCCCGCGTCGATGCCCGCGAATAGCCTTACTCCCACGCCGTTACTCCTTCAGCCCAATCGCGAATGGCACGGCACACGCCGCTCACCCCCCTGCACTCAACGGGAAGCACAACCCCCCGCAGCGTGCCCCTATGTTTTAGATTAGAGACGATGGTGCTCATATCGTGCCCCATGTAGGAGACAATCAGGACAATGAGATCGCTCGATCGCACCCGATCGAGCATTTCACGCTCGCTGACTCTGCCGGTGGTAGGGGGCGGCACTTCATCCACGCCCGCCCCCCAGCTGCGCAGACGCTCACGGACCAGTTGGCGGGTGCGGTCGTGGCCCCCGACCAGCGCCACTCGTTTGCCGCCAATGCCCCGTGGCGCTTCATCGAGGTCAGCGGCCGGATCGCAGGCGGGACGAGTGGCAACGGCGCGCTTGTACGCCTCGACCACGGCGCCTTTACTCTTGAGGCGGTGGAGCGTCCGGCCCAGATCCTTGACATAGGGCGGGAACTCCGTAGCGGTTGCCGCAAAGGCGTCAAGCTCCCATCCCAGGAGATCCTCGAAGGCGGCGATCAGCACTCCGCGCAGCACCTGAGGGTAGTCCTTGAGGCTTGGTAAACACTCCTCGAGCAAGTCAAAGCACTGCGCGCCCGCTAATCGCCCGCCGCGATGATCGGCCGCGATGTGCTCGATGATCCGGGGTAGGTCGGCCGCGTCTCCGGCCGGGCGCCGCATCAGGTCATCCAATACTCGCTGATAGGCATGAAAAAGGCGATCACCATCGCCCAGTCGGTGCGCCAGGTCCAGGCCGAGTACGGCTAACGGCTTGGCGCTTTCGGCGGCTCGCAGGCCGGGGTCGGCACGGGCGCCGAAGCGCTCGATGAAGGTGAGCTGCCAGTCCCATGCCTGGGCGCCGAACGCGTCCAGCTCAGCCAACTCAGCCATCGCCAGGTAGTCCGACGCGTCCAGATCTTCGTTGCCGTCCGTGAAAAGGAAGGCGTAAGGGGCGGCCGCCTCCTCGCTACCCTGCCGCCAGAGGAGGCGCGCCAGGGCGAGGGCGGGTAGGGGCCGGCGCGCCTCAGGTGCCTCCCAGGCATACCGTAGGTGCGGCAGCGCTTCCATTTCACGGCCGTCACGGACCAGCGCGACACCGAGCATGCCGCGGGCCGCGGGATCGGGATCATCCGCCGCCACCAGCGCCAACACCTCGGCGGATCGATCGCACAGGAGAAGCGACTCGGCATAGCGCCCCAGGTAGGAGGCCCGCTGTTCATCCGGCGGCGCCTCCATCTGGCCAAACGCATCGGCTGCCCGCTCATACTGGCCGGTCTCATAGTAGGTGTGGGCCAGCAACAGGGTGAAGGATGGGAGCGGAGGCAGCGCCGAGGATGCCGCTAACTCCTCAAGGGCGGCGAGGCGGGCCGGAGCGGGCATCGACGCCAGAGTGGCCAGGCGACGTTCCGGCGAGTCGGGAACCGGAGGATCGGATCGAGCGGACCAGACCGGCCTCCACGGCGGATCGGCAAGGGGCTTCGAGCGAGGATCGACCGGCGGCACGGCAGAGAGCGGATCGCCGATATCGATCGAGCCTGCCGGCGTGCCCTCGCCTGGAGTGAGCGCCGTGGCGGTCGCCGCACGATCCTCGGAAGACGGTTCAGGCGCGGGGATGCCGGGCGAGGATGGGGGATTAGCGGTGTCCCCGGACTTGGCGGCGCGTGCTCCGGCCAGGAGCAACTGCAACTCCCACCCGGTCCAGCGCCTGCCGAGCGCCTCCGCACTCTCGGGAACCCGACAACGGTAGGTAAAGCGGGTCGGATCCAGCTCTCGTACCAGAGTACAGGAGCGGCCGGGAAACGCGGCGGCCAGCAGACGCTTTAACGCCGCCGCTTGCTCATCCGAGCAGTGTAGGCGCAGCAGACTCTGTCCGGGGATACCCGCCGGCTCGATCAGGAAGGGGATCATGGCGTGCCCTCCGGCCGGCAAGACGGAACAGCGCGTCCTCCCCACACCGATGGACCATCCCTCGGTGTGGAAAGAAGCTTGGCGGCTGGAGGCACGACCTTCATACGAGCCCTTCTATAAGGGCAGGGCCGGATCTCTGCCTGAGGAGGACTGGGGAGGCGACGGTCGGAATCGAACCGACGATAAGGGTTTTGCAGACCCCCGCCTTAACCACTTGGCTACGTCGCCCAGCATTACCAAAGCATGATAGCGACCCCATAGGCCGACGGTCAACCGTTTCACTGATCGACCCAATGGGGAACGGCAATGTGCGTTACATTTAAGCTTTGCTTCAGGTGAGAGCGTGGGGGCGCGACCGCCTCGCCGGCGCCGGACGGATGTCGCCCCCCAGTGGGACCGATGCTGATCCGCCCATGGTGCCGGGTGGGCGAAGGAGGGGCTCGAGTGGACTACGACCTGTTCAAGAGCATAAACGGGCTGGCCGGGCATAGCGGCGCCGTGGACGCCGTCATGGAGATGTTTGCTACTAAGGGGCCGTACATTATGCTCGCGCTCATGGCGCTGCTCTGGCTGCTTCCCCGTCCAACCGTGCCGCGCGGGTTGGAGCGCCGCCTGGTGATCTATGCGGGCATCTCCATGGCCATAGCGCTTGGCCTCAATCAGATCCTCGGCCACACCTGGGATCGGCCGCGCCCGTTTCTGGCGCA
>JAICHN010000275.1 GCA_025924845.1 Chloroflexota bacterium
CAATTGAACAGGTGATCCGATGCTCAACTTGAAGGAGAAGTTACCATGACATCGAGCGTTGCGCCGACCACGAGCCCGGCGGCACGAGAGACTCCGCGCTATGAGATGGCGGACTGTCACTTTCATCTGATGGATTTCATACAGAGCACCGACGGTATGCCGGCCGCCATGGAGGCGATGGACCAAGCCGGAGTCGTCCACGCGATGGTCAGTGGGATGCCCGTCGTGAAGAAATGGGCATCCTGGGATCCGATCGAGCCGAAGTATTACCTTGACGATGATTCGCGGGCGTACTGGTATTCGGCCACGGATGCCCTGGTCGTGGAGCAGATTCGCTTGCTGCCCGAAGCGGATCGCCCCCGCTTTCATCCTTTCATCTGCGGCTTCGACGCCACTGATCGGAATTGTGTCGATCACATTAAGCGCATGATCGACTTGTACCCCGGTTTCTGGGAGGGGATCGGGGAGGTGATGACGCGCCATGACGATCTGACGGCGCTGATGTATGGGGAACCCGGCCGGGCCGATCATATCGCCCTGGATCCGGTGTATGACCTGGCCGCGCAATATGACCTACCCGTGTTTGTGCATAGTGATATCACGTCGGTTTGGGAAACGGATACACCGATCTACTTGCCCGAGATCCAAGCTGCGCTGCACAAGCATCCGAACACCCGGATCAACTGGTGCCATGCCGGCATCAGCCGGCGCCTGGTGGTTCCCACGATCATCGAGGATGTGCACAAGTTGCTTTCCAAATACCCGCATCTCTATGTAGACCTGTCCTGGGTGCTCTATGATGAGTATTTAGTGGTCAACGGCCAGGCGGTGCCCGAATGGATCCAACTCATCGAGGCTTTCCCGGATCGGTTTATGATTGGCTCGGATGCCGTTGGGCACATGTCCAGCTACGTTTCGACCATAACGCGGTACTACGTCATCCTTGATGCACTTAAACCGGACGTCGCCCAGAAGGTAGCACAGACGAACTTCCTGAACATCTTGCCCAAGAAACCGGCCGTGCTGTCATAGCCGGCAAGTAGCGGGGGCAGTGGTTAGCACGCTGCCCCCGCCATCCCAGAGGGCTGTAGACGATGGCAATCGCGAAGACGCATGATGCCGCGCAAATTCAGCACGCGCTGCACGAGGCATACGCCCGCTTCAAGAACTTGCAAGAGGGGAAGAACGCGGATTACATTCCGTACCTGGCCAAAGTACCGCCGCACCTCTTCGGGATTGCGGTCGCCACGGTGGCGGGCGACATATACGCGGTGGGCGACAAGGACTATGAGTTCGCGATCGAGTCCGTATCGAAGGTATTCACGCTGTGCCGGGTCCTACAGGAGATTGGGCCCGCCGGGCTGCGCAAGAAAATAGGCGCCGACCCGACAGGCGAGCCCTTCAACTCGGTGCTGGCCATCGAACTGCACCAGGGGCGGACGCTGAATCCGTTTGTCAACGCCGGGGCGATTGCGACGACCAGTCTCATCCCAGGGGCAACAGCCGAGGAGCGCTGGGGGCAGATCATCGAGACCATGAACCGCTGCGCGGGCCGGACGCTAGCAGTCAACGACGAGGTGTATCAATCGGAATCGGCGACTAACCAGCACAACCGGGGCATTGCCTGGCTGCTCGATAGCTATGGCTATATGTACAATGATCCCATGATTTCGACAGACCTCTACACGCGCCAGTGCTCGGTTGCCATCACGACGTGTGACCTGGCCCTGATGGCAGCCACGCTGGCCAAGGGAGGGGTGCATCCAACGACCGGCGCGCGCATCATCGACGCACGCTACGTGCCGTGTGTGCTAGCTGAAATGACCATGAATGGACTATACGAGGCGACCGGCGACTGGCAGTATGCCGTCGGGCTGCCGGGGAAGAGCGGCGTCGGCGGCGGGATCATGGCGGTGGTGCCTGGCGCACTGGGGATCGCGGCCTTTTCCCCCCCGCTGGATCGCCACGGCAATAGCGTGCGTAGCCAGAAGGCAATACACTACCTCTCAGACACTCTCGGCCTCAATCTGTTCGCGGCGGAGCCACCGCGCTGAGTGAGGCTGGAGCAGGCATGGTGCCGCCGGGGGAGCAGGATGCGGTAGCGTAGTAGCCAGGCTGATTGCGGAAAGGGGTGGGCATGAGCGTACAGACAGAAACCCATGCGCTTACAGCGCAAGAGAAAGCCTGGCTTGCCAAAGCCAGGCGATCGGAGCGGCATGGCTGGATTCACTTGCAAATCGCGGGGGCGCCGTTCGAGCGGGGATTCCAGTATGGGTACTTGACGGCGGCCGAGTATGCGGACGCGGTCCGGGTGTACACGGCGATGACCTACCAGACGATGGGGATGGACTATACGTTCTTCGTCGCCCAAGCCGCGAAACTGCACAAACCCAAGATCACGCCGGAGCTTTTGGAGGAGATGGAGGGGCTGGCGGCGGGTTACACCAAAGCGGGGGTGGCGACCACCCTCGACGATATTATCGGCTGGAACGCGTATATGGAGTTGACCGGGTACTGGTGGCCGGGGGTGATGCAGCAATACGCATCCTCTGCGCCGAGTGGCGGCGTATTGGCGAAGAGCCACTGCAGCGCCTTTATCGCCACCGGCGCGGCGACGCACACCGGCGAAATCGTCATTGGGCATGAGACCTTTACCGAGTTTTGGAACGGGCAATATAGCAACCTGATCTTGGATATTACGCCCGATAAAGGCTATCGGATGGTGATGCAGAGCAGCCCCGGCTGGATCGCCAGTATGACGGATTTTTGGATTACGAGCGCCCAGTTGGTTGTGGCTGAAACGACCATTGTCGGGTTTGCCGGCTATGATGTCGACAAAGTGCCGGAGTATGTGCGCGCGCGGAATGCCTGCCAATACGGCGATAGTATCGAGTCGTGGGTCAAGTTGCTGGATGCGGAGAACAATGGCGGCTACGCGAATATGTGGCTGATCGGCGACCTGAAAACCAATGAGATCGCGAAATACGAACAGGGCTTGAAATACCAGAGCTTCCAGAAGAAAACGGACGGCTGGTTCTTTGGCGACAATGCCCCGGATGATCCCCGCATTCGCTATCTCGAATGCACGGATACGGGCTATGACGACATCCGGCAACAGACGGGTGCGCGCCGGATGCGCTGGCCCCAGCTCCTGGCGCAGTATACCGGCCGCATCGACGCGGCGACGGCGCAAGCGATCCTGGCGGATGGGTTCGATGTTTATCTGATGCGGATCAATCCATCCTCACGCACGATTTGTTCGCATTATGATACCGATCCCCAATTCTATGCCAGCGATCCGAACGCCGTCTGGAATGTGCCGTACTATCCGGCCGGATCCGTGGACGGCAAGGTGACCACCGCTGAACTCGCCCGTGAGATGGGTTTGTGGGGCCGATTTGGCCGCGCCGATGGCGCACCATTCGATGCGGAGGAGTTTCTCCGTATCCACTCCCAGTGGAACTGGCAAAAGGGCTATCTTAAGAGTCGTCCAGCACAGCCCTGGGCGCTTTTCAAGGGCACGCAGTAAGGAGGGATACCTACACATGCCGACCTTCAAAGTCAAAGACTTAATGATTCACCTGCCGGGTGACGACCAGCCCGCCCCGCAGGCGGGGCCGCCGCCGGGCGCCGCCCAACAGTGCCAGGGGGTCTGCAGCCTCGCCCCCAGCGTCCCTATCTACTATGCCGCCACGCCGTGCGTTTATAATACCTGCGTCTGCTCGATAGGTGGTCCGACCGTCATGAATCTCGCGCAGGGAGCCGACGCCGCCGGATTGGCCTTACTGCAGCAGCACCTCCAACAGCACCTGGCGCAATTCCACCAGCCGCCGGCGCCGCAAGCCATCGAGCCGCAGACGTTGCAACAGGTGGACGCGCTGGAGCAGAAACTTACCGACGCGCTGGCCGAGTTGCGTAAGCGCCGGGCCGCCCTGCAGCCGCCGCCGGGCGGCGCCGGAACTGGCGGTACCTAAGCACAATCAAGAAAGTTTTCAGGGCTGTAGTGGCGTTAACCCACGCCCAGTGGCGCCTGCTATGCCGCGAAACGTTCTTGTTTGTGCATAGAGCAGTACTCCATAACAAGGGAGTCATGAAGAACCGCCTGCTGAAACGTATTGAAGACGCTATATTTCGTGCTAATCCTGCCTACGAGCTGTTGCCGGCGGACCGTTTGTCCCCGACCCTGGGGCAACTGCTGGGTAGCCTACCGCGAGATCCAGACTTCTATGGGATTCTCCGCCCGCGGGCGATGGGCGGATTGGGGATGAAGTCCGTTGGCCGGGATACGGCTTTGTTGTACTCCCGGCTTGGGGAACCCGGACCACTCCCCGCCGAGGTCAGGACCCGATTGGGCGACCAGTGCAACCAGGCCGTAGCCGAGCTTGTGCTTGACGGGGTGCTGGAGATCGCGCAGGGGCGCGGATTCGTTTCAGGCGTAAGGGCATACGGGTTGATCTTCGTCGACGCTGTGCCGCTCACGGGGCGGGGGACCATTGCCCGGCTGTCTGTCGAAGCTCTGCAATATGGGCAGGCGCTCGATCTTCTTGACAGTATGCAGCTTTCCTTGCGGCTGTATGGTTATAACCGGCGCCCGGCTTCCCCGCAGTGGCGACAACGATTGCCAACGCCGAGCGCCGTGGAGGAGTATCTCGGCATCCAGCAAGGGGGAAGTAATCGTGCCATGCTGGATCGTTACTGGACGCGGGCGCCGCAGCAGCCCCCCTACGCCGGCTGGCTTAGTTGGCGCGCGCGCTATACACAGCCAGTGGCCGGGCCTGATGGCCTCACCTACAAACTTTATGTAAGCCCCAGTTGTGAAGCCCTGACGGAAGCATTTCATATCATGCTCGGCGTATTGACCGAGACGGACGCTCCGGTCTTCAAGATCGGCAAGGATATCTACGGTTTGCTCCGCCCTGATAAAATCATCGCGTACTTTCCGAGTTGGGAAGCGCTGCAGGAAGCGGCCGCGATCTTAGGACCGCGGCTGAAGGGATGCCCCGCCCAGGCTGTGCCCTTTACCGCCGCCCTCCAGGATGACGGTTTGCTATCCTGGGGGCGGGATCCGGGGGGCGATCAGCAAAGCGGCGCCTGGCTTGGCCAGGAGAGCTGGCGCCTGTGGGTGACGAACCGGCTGGCGGTCGCTCTGTTAGCAGCCAAAGCCGTCCCGGATGCGGACGCGGAACCCTGGCAGTTTGCAATGCGCAGGTTGCAGGTTGAAGGGGTGGATACGACCACCTGGACGCCCGCGGCCGATATGCTGTGGCGGGCCACACCGCCGGTGGAGGTATAGCGCGATGGCGCTCACGGATCCTTTCGTCCTTCCACGGGACATCATCCTCACGCCGGTCGCGACCCTGCCCGCCGCCCTCCGCGAACGACTCAACTGTGAAGACGGCGACTACACCCTGACCCACCCCCGCGCGCGGACCTCGTCGCGCATCGTCGACGGTCAGACCGCAGCGCTGTTACAGGAGTTGCGTAACCCCACAACCATTGTCGAAGCGATCATCCGCTACAGCCAGGCGGCAGGCACGGACCCACAGGAGACGCTGGTTGCGGCCTATCCCATCATTGTACGTTTCATTCAGTCCGGACTACTGGTCCCTGCCGATTCCGAAGAGGCCCGCCAGATTGCTCCCTCGTTCGCGGTGGATGGAAGCGTAGCCGGATTCACCATCCTACGGGTCATTCAAGTGTTGGCCGACACCGAGTTGTATCAGGTTCGCGGAGCGGAAGGCAGCGCGGCTGCGTTGAAAATTGCGCGAACGGACGCCGGACGAGCAGGGCCACTTATGGTGGCCCGCGAGGTGGCGATCTTGCGTGACCTGGACGGCCGGGTCAACCCCCCCTTGCTTGCGAGCGGCACCCTTGATGATCGGCCCTATCTTGTTACCGAGTGGTGCTCCGGTGGGCCGGTGAACGCGCGGGCCGATGAGTTACGCGCGCACCCAAACAGCAACACCCGTGCGCAAATACTGCGGCTCTGCTGTGCCATCTTAGATTCATATGCGCACCTGCATGCCCAGGGGGTCATTCATGGAGACGTGCATCCCCACAATATCATAGCGGCGGATGATGGTACCATCACGATCCTCGACTACGGCGTGGCCCGCATGGAAGGCGCAGGTAGCCCATTGGCCCCGCCACTGCGCGCCGGAGTGGGATTCTTCTTTGAACCTGAATATGCCCAGACGCGCGCCACCCCGTACCCAGCGCAGGCCAGCATGGTGGGCGAGCAGTATAGCTTGGCAGCGCTGGTGTATCACCTCCTGAGCGGACGCCATTACCTCGACTTTTCTCTTGAAGAGCACGAGATGATGCGGCAGATCACCGAAGATACGCCGATTCCGTTCGTGCGATATGGTATCCGACCCTGGCCGGCGGTCGAATCCGCCTTGCGCAAGGCGTTGAGCAAGAATCCTAGCGATCGTTTCTCCTCAGTTATGGACTTTGCCGGCCAGTTAGGAGCCATTGCTGAGCAGGAGGTAAGTGATCAGCAGGCGCGCGAGGTTGCCGCTGCGGGAAGCGCGATGCCCCTGGCCCGCCTGTTAGACGAGACACTCCACCGCCTCGGGTTCGCCGGGCCGTTGCTACCAGACGGCTTGACCCGCGCCCCGACCGCTTCCATCGTGAGCGGCGCCGCCGGTATCGCCTACGCTTTGTATCGGATAGCTTGTCTGCACGAGGATGCCGGTTTGCTATCGCTCGCCGATGTCTGGATATCAAAAGCCGCGGGGGATGTCACTAAGGCCACAGCTTTCTATAATGAGGTTCTCGACATCACGCCAGAGATCGTTGGCCCAATCTCGGTCTATCACATGGCCAGCGGCGTGCATTGTGTCCGATCCCTGATCAGCCAAGCCCTGGGCGATGCCGTCTCGCAGGAGGCGGCGATCCGCGCCTTCATTACGGCCTCCCAAGCTCCGTGCAAGCAGCTGGATCTCACGTTGGGGCGCGCCGGCACACTCCTGGCCTGTTCTCTTTTGCTCGATAGTCTGGATGAACAGCCCGCCAGGAGCCG
>JAICHN010000276.1 GCA_025924845.1 Chloroflexota bacterium
AAGTCGAGGTAGCGGCGGCCGTCCGGTGTGTAGAGATATGACCCTTCACCTCGTTCGACGAAAACCTTGGTGGTGCGGGCCAGCACCTTGGCGAAGTATTGCTCTTCCAGCTCAAGCAAATGCGGCATGTTAACAGTGCGTTCTTGAATCATGATCGTGCTCCTCTTTTCTCACCCATCGGGGGTGCGGCAGGCGCCTGGCGTCACGCTACAGAGGGTGGGACAAGAGGGCGGTAAGCACCCCGGCCGGCATAGCGGACGGCACTGGGCCACCTTCAGTGTATAGAGGGATGATGGTAGCGGCAACCGGAATGGGCAGCGGCGCGGCGACCGTGAACGGATTTACCGCGTCGGTCAGCAGGGGTGTTCCGGGCGAATTTGGCGTTGGTAGACGGCGTCAAGTTGCCGGGGCCAGTCGGTGAAGTGAATCAGCAGATCGGTCGGTTCCGCGAGTTGATCAATCGATCCAACCTCCGGCAGCCGGCGAATGGTCTCGGCCGTGATTGCCTCCCGGCACGCCTCCACATAGCGTCCGGCGTTCAGCACGCGAAATGGCCGGACCGCGTTGTTGATCCCGACTTCGAATGGTTCGACCGCCGTGTCGAGGAATGGGGTAATGCCGAGTGTGTTGTGCCGCCTGGCCATTGCCTCATACAGATAGGCCAGAGCTTGTTCGCGAGCGGCGAAGTCCATGGCGGCAAGGACATCATGTAGCAGCGGCCCAACCTCCGCGGCGGCCTTGAGCCGTGCAAATGCGCTTCCGAGCCACTTGGCATAAGGGGCGTAATGGCGCTCCTGCAAGAAACAGAGACGAATGGCGTGATGCACGATGCGGGCGGCGACCAAGCGGTTGCCGAGCTCATCCCCAGTTTCCGCGGTCCGTCCGACAAAGGGCTCGTTCTCCCCAAGGTGACGCCACTGGGAGGCCATCATCCAGAGCCAGAGGTCTTGCGGGTACCAGGCCAGCATCTCCCTGGTCGTCGTCAGCTCACCGGAGTCGTCATGGAAAACCTGGCCGCCGGTGACTTCAAGGAGAAGTTGCTGGGGAGTCGCAAGCCAGGCGCTGGTGGACATCGAAGGTCGAGGATCCAGACCGAGCCGGCTCCGGAGCCAATCGCCCAAGGTCACGACCTCGACGTGGTGCTCCATGTGGCCTGTCTGCCATCGAAAGTAACGTACCGGCCAACCGCGAAACGTCTCCGGTAGTTGGGCATCGAGCCGCGCTCGCAAGCCGTGAACTGCTCCGGCCTCCACGAAGATCTGGGCACGCGGCCCCCAACTATGGTCCGTCGAGCGCTCGGTGTCGAAGCCCTGAATCTCCGAGCCTTCACCAAGGGCCGCCGCGGCATGGGAAATAGCGCCAATGATGCCTGCCAGCACATCGTGATAGAAGGCGCGCGCCAGTTCAAGTCCAGGGATGAACTCCGCCATTCACGCCCCCCTGCTCATGGATGAGCAGGAGCCCCCAATCGGGCCCCCAGGTCAAAATAGCAGCTTTCGGGGCATTGGTCTCCGTCGCGTCCATAAGCGGCGATTCGTGCATGAGTAAGGCTGTGCTACAGTGACACAGGGAAGAGAATCACTAGGCAGTGAGGAAGTGCCATGTTAACCCCAACCTCTGACCGAGACACTATATTGCGGACAATCGCATCATGGCCTGTTGAGGAACAGGTAATGCTCGCCGAGGCAATCCTGCATCGGGCACGCGAGGGCGGTACTACACCTCAACGACCGAGCTGGCGCGAGATGGCAGGAGTGGCCACGACGGGCCGGACACCGCCGTCCGATGAAGAAGTCGCAAAATGGCTTCATGAGGATCGGTTGGAGAGGTATGGCTAGTGGGACCAGCGGTGCGGAACCGCTAGGCACACCGTCCCGATTCGCACTACACGTTCTCGTAGATACTAATGTAGTGCTTGACCTGTTGCTTGCCCGGCAGCCTTGGTTGGCCGAGGCGCAGGCTATGTGGGAAGCGCGCGATGGCGGCCGCCTCCGTAGTTATCTTTCAGCCTCCGCCTTGACCGATATCTATTATGTCTGTCGCAAATGGGCAGGTATCGAGCAGGCCCGAAAGGCGGTGGACGAATGTATACAGGGATTCTCCATCATTCCCGTGGATCGCTCTGTCCTCATCGCAGCGCACGCTCTGCAAGGCAATGACTTTGAGGACAACGTGCAGATAGCCTGTGCGCACTCGGCCGGACTCGATCTCATCGTCACGCGAAATGCCGCGCACTTCGAGCAGTCTCCGATTCCTACCAACGATCCGGCCGCAGTTGCACACCGCCTGAGTTAGACGATCCACCATTCGTAATTGGCGTTTCCTCACGTTGTCGCGACCGGTTCATCCAACATGAGCGCTCTGTTGAGTGTTCCGGTCAGCGAACCTGGATCGAGTTGTAGCTCTGTGAAACTTCCCGCAAGTGGCCGGCGCTGTGTGGGGAGTCCAGGTTCACCACGGCGCTGAAGTCGTAGGTGTAGCCGTTATGCACGACATCCACCAGTTGTACATCGATGCGTTTACCGGCTGCCGTCACCACCGCGTCGGATGCCTCGATCACCAGGTCGCCCGATTGGACCGTCGTCACATTGATCTTGCCCTGAACGGCGCCGTATCCGGCGATGGCTCTCGCCTGGCGTCGTGCGATCTGATCGGTCGATCCGGCGCCCTGGATCGACTTCGCGGCGATCGTCGCCTGTCCATCGGTGGCCTTAAGAAGGCAGTCGAGGCCGTCCGCTCTGGACGCCTTCCATGCGGCGGGAAAAGTGAATTGGTAGCCTTCCGTCGCGTTCACGTACATTCTTACGCCAAGCTTCGCCGCGTGGGCGTCTCGCATAGTCGGCAGCGCCGCGGCGGAAAGGGTCAGAACGGTCAAGGTGAGTAGGCACGCCAGTCGTCTTCGAATCATGCCGGCATCCTCCCGCGCTCATCCTCCGGTGATTCGCCTCACTGATCCGTAGAGGATAACGCTCTAGGATCATCCTATGGCATGGTGGGATACAATCCAATGGCATATTCCGGCCAGGACCTTTGGGTATTCACACCCGGCCGCAGCCGGTCCCGTTCCTACCATCCGGCCTCAGCCGGAGGC
The DNA here is from genome assembly GCA_025924845.1 of Chloroflexota bacterium. The sequence continues at coordinate 3,092 of JAICHN010000276.1, forward strand.
CCAGCGATCCGTGTGGGTCAGGATCTTCCAATCGAGACGCTCACCGAGGTTCGCCATTCCGGGTACCCGCCATCCTCGCCGCGTACCACCCGAGCGTATGCCGTGCGCAAGCGCGCGGTCACTGGTCCGGTCATACCGGAACCCAGAGTAAATCCGTCGATGCCGACGATGGGCTGGACTTCCGCCGCCGTGCCGCACAAAAACGCCTCGTCCGCCAGATACAGCTCGGTTCGTCCCACGCGCCTCTGCTCCACCCGCAGGCCAAGCTGCTCTTCGGCAAGCCGCAGCATAGTAGCGCGGGTCACGCTTTCGAGCACGTCACTTTGTAGATCGGGCGTGATTATAATGCCGTCCCGGATCAGGAACAGGCTGGACCAGGCGCCCTCCGCTACCTCGCCGTGCCGGTTCAGGAAAATCGGCCCGTCGTAGCCGGCAAGGCGCGCTTCCTGAATGGCCATGTCGCTGTTCCGGTAATTGGCGATGCTCTTGATTTGGGGCGACATCACCGCATCGCTGATCCTGGTGTACGAACTGACCATCAGGCGGCGCGGCTGATCCTCGTCCAGATGAGAAGGGTAGGGCGCCGTATCCGCGATCAGGTTCACCACCTCCTCATCCACGCGGCTGGCCATGCGTCGCTCGCTCGGGAAGGCCACCACGCGAATGTAGGTGTCCTCGCGAATTTCGTTCCGCGCCAGCAGCTCGGGAAGCGCTTCGAGCAGGGCTGACACCTCGTGGGGCATCTCAAGGCGGATCAGGCGGATCGATTGCTTGAGCCTACGCAGATGTTCGGCCAGGCGAAAGATGTGCATGGTCTCGCTGCGCGGATTCCAGTACGCGCGCACCCCTTCAAACACCGTATTGATCCCGGACCAAATGGTGTCCGTGGCGTGGAAGGTCGCGCTCTCCCAGGGCACGACCGCCCCGTTGAACCAGAGGTAGCGCGGAAAAGCGGTATCAGGCATTGGGTTCTCCTCGGTACGTGAGTTCGTTTATGACCATCGGCGCGGCGGCATGATCACCTCGATCAGGGTGGGACGATTGGCGGCAAGGGCGGCGGCGAGGGCGTCGCGCAGCGCGTCCGGGCTATCCACCCGTACGCCGTCGGCCCCGAACGCCCGTGCCAGCATGGTGTAGTCGGGCGCGCGCAGGTCGGTGGCCATATAACGCCCCGCGAAACGCTCCTGCTGGGCGTGCTTGACCGCCGTGTAGGTCGCGTCGTTGCAGAGCACCACCACCACGCCCAGGTTCTCCTGCACGGCGCAGGCCAGCTCGCCCGGATTGAGCAGGAACCCGCCATCGCCGCAGAGCGCCGTCACGGGCCGTTCCGGGTCCGCCGCCTTCGCTCCCAAGGCCAGGGGCAAGCCACAGCCGATTGTGCAGAGTTCGCTCGCGTGTATAAAGGTGCGCGGTCCATTAACCGGGAATACGTCCGCCGCGGCGTACCCGAGCGAGGTCATATCGGCGGCGACGATGCCGTGGCTGGGGAGGGCGGCACGGACCGCCGCCAGGAAATCGAGATCCGTGCCGTATCCCTGGCGGGCCGCCGTAGTGACTTCCCGCCGTGCCGCTTCCATCTCCTCTAGAAGACCGGGGCGCTCGACCCGAAAGTCCGCCAACTGCTCCAGCAAGGCATCGACAGCGGCTCTCGCATCGGCCTCCAATTTGATTGTGGCTGGATAGCGCAGACCCAGTTCGGCCGGGTCGATGTCGATTTGAGCCAGCGACCGGGGCAAGGGAAGGCGCCCATGGCCGGTCCGCTGATCACCCAGCTTGCTCCCGATCACCAACGCCGCATCGTGTCGGCGCACAAAGTCGTGGACCCCTTCCGGGAGGCCGTAGCCGCTCACGGCGAGGCCAAGTGGAAATGATGAGGGGAGGACATCGCGGCTCTTGCCGCCCAGAAGCACGGGAACTTGCAAGCGCTCGGACAGGCGGGCCAGGGCCCCGTTTGCCGCGGCGGCCGTGACGCCGGAGCCTGCCACGACCAGAGGTCGGTCGGCTTCGCGCAGCATACGGGCGATGGACGCGATCTTGCCCTGGTTGGGTGGCGCCGGCCGGTGCTCGGCCGGGGGCTCGATCCGCACGGTGTCGGTCGCGGCCAGCAGATCCAGAGGGATCTCCAAATAGGCGCCGCGTGGCCGACCCTGGCTCATGGCGCGGAAGGCATCGTGAATTGCCTCGGGGATCTCCGCCACGCGGTCCACGGCGCGGGTCCACCCCGCCAGCGACCGCATAACGCCGAATTGGTCTTTCAGTTCGTGCAAATCGCCGCTTGGCCGCGCTCGCACGGCGCGGGGCAAGCTGGTGGCGATTACCAGCAGGGGCACCGAGTCCGCGTAGGCGGATGCCATGGGCGTGGCGACGTTGGTGACGCCGGGACCGGTGATCACGCAGGCCACGCCGGGCCGCCCGGTCACCCGCGCATACCCCTCGGCCATGAAGCCCGCCCCCTGTTCGTGGCGGGCCAGAATGTGGCGAATCCCGGGCTCGGCGCGGATGGCATCGTACAGGGGCAGGGTATGCACGCCGGGGATGCCGAAGAGAGTGGAGACGCCATGGGCGCGCAAGGCCGCCAGTGCGGCTTGCGCTCCGGTCATCTGAGGCATGGATCATCCTCCGTCAGGTTCGTCTCGACGGCACACCGCATGTCGACACGAACTGAACGGACTAATGATAGCCGTTGGGCGGCCTGCACGGCAGCACACCTGAGGGTTGTGACCCAGGTATTACCGTGACCACTGCTGACCGGAGCCCCGCCCCTACCATGCGGCCGCGAACTCAAACGTGCGGCACGGCCGGAACCACTGGCCCGCGCGGTATAATCAGGTGGTTGATTGGGCGCCCTGGGGCAAAAGCCTCGCGGGCGACACGGCGATGAGCGCGACAGTGGAGGGGACCACATCATGGCGGAGCGCCAGCATATTACGGTGCCGACGGCGGGGGAGCGTATTACATTCCGGAACGGCGCCCCTCAGGTGGGCGATGCCCCGATCATTCCGTTTTTGCGGGGTGACGGGATCGGGCCGGACATCTGGGCCGCCAGCCAACCGGTAATCGACGCCGCGACGGCGCTTACCACGGGGGGAAAGAAGACCATCCATTGGATGGAGGTATACGCGGGCGAAAAGGCGGTCGAGCTGTACGGCGCCTATTTGCCGGACGAGACGACTGACGCTTTGCGCGAATTCGCGGTGGCGATCAAGGGACCACTCACCACCCCGGTCGGCGGCGGCATTCGCAGCCTGAACGTGGCGCTCCGCCAGATTTTCGATCTGTATGCCTGTGTCCGGCCGGTGCGCTACTTCGCCGGTGTACCCAGTCCGGTCAAGCGGCCCGATCTGCTGGATGTGGTGATTTTCCGTGAGAACACGGAGGATGTTTATTCCGGCGTAGAGTTTGCCGCCGATACCCCGGAGGCCAACAAGCTGATCGCCTTCCTGCGCGACGAATTGGGTAAGACCATTCGCGAGAAGTCGGGCGTGGGGATCAAGCCGATCAGCCAGTTCGGCACCGACCGCCTGGTGCGCCGAGCCATTCAATATGCCCTTGACCACAAACTGCCGGCGGTGACCCTGGTTCACAAGGGAAATATCCAGAAGTTCACCGAAGGCGCCTTTCGCGACTGGGGCTACGCGCTCGCCGCGCGCGAATTCGGTGATCGGGTCGTGCGCGAGGATGCGGTCGGGTCGGACGGTGCTCAAGGCAGGGTGGTGATCAACGACCGCATCGCCGATGCGATGTTCCAGCAGATATTGCTGCGGCCCGCCGAATATTCGGTGCTTGCCATGCCCAATCTTAACGGTGATTACTTCTCTGATGCCTGTGCCGCGCAGATCGGCGGTCTGGGCATGGCGCCGGGCGCCAACATCGGTGTCAGCGCCGCGATCTTCGAGGCTACCCACGGCACCGCCCCTAAATACGCGGGGAA
>JAICHN010000277.1 GCA_025924845.1 Chloroflexota bacterium
AGGACGCCGCCGGGGCGCTCATGGCAAGCTTGGCGGCGCGCGGCCACCGATCCGATGCGCTAAGGGTGTATCAGGTGCTTGCCGCCGCCCTGGATGAACTGGGCTTGGTCCCGGATGACGAGATCGAGGCCTTGCGGGCAGGCCTGCAAAAGATTGACCCAGCCTTCAGAGCGGAGACGCCGGCGCCCATTCATAGAGGGTATCTGCCGGTCCCTTTGACCAGCTTTGTCGGCCGTGCCTGGGAAGTGGGCGAACTAAGCTCCCTTCTCACACGCCCGCCCGCCGGCGGTGGCGGACGGTTGCTCACCCTGACCGGCGCCGCCGGCTGCGGGAAGACCCGGCTCGCCCTGGTCGTTGCCGCCGGGCTGATCGACCACACAGCCTATGCGGATGGTGTCTGGCTGGTCGAATTGGTGGCGATCGGCGCCGCGCCGCCCCCGTCGTCCATGAGCCCTGTCGACTCTACACCGGTGGAGCAAGCGCTGCTGGCCGTCCTGGGCCTGCGCGAGGAGACCGGGAAACGGCTCGGGACTCTGCATGATTTCTTGAGGCCGCGCCGAACCTTGATTCTGCTGGATAATTGTGAGCACCTGGCAGACGCCTGCGTCGCCGTCGCCGCCAATCTGCTCAGCCATTGCCCGGACCTCCGTATTTTGGCGACCAGCCGCGCTCCCCTGGGCATGGTCGGGGAGACCATCTGGCATCTATCGCCGTTGGCAACCCCGCCTTTGCGGGAAAATCCGTCGGTGGAGGATCTCTCTCGGTACGAGGCCACGCGCCTGTTTCTTGATCGCGCCCTGGCCGCGCGGCCCACCTTGGCCCTTGGCGACGACCTGGGCCAATTAATAGGGCGGATTTGCCACAGCCTCGACGGTTTGCCGCTAGCTATCGAGTTGGCGGCAGCCAGGCTCACCACGCTGCCCCCTGCGCTGCTGGCCGAGCGTCTTGATGATTGCCTCGGGCTGTTACGCGGGGGCAATCGGGCAGCACTGCCGCGTCAGCAGACCCTTGAGAGCACCATGGATTGGAGTTACGCTCTCCTGGCGCCGGAAGCGCGCCTACTCCTGCAACGGCTTGCCGTCTTCAACGGCGGCTGGACGCGCGCCGCCGCTGAAGCCGTCTGCGCCGATCCGGTGCTCGTTTCCCCAGGAGAACCACCGGCCTTGCCGCGAGAGGCGGTGGCCGACCTGCTGGCCGAGCTTGTCTCCTGGTCATTGGTAACGCGGAACGACGGGCCGGAGGAGTCTCGTTATGGTTTCCTGGAGACCGTGCGCCAGTATGCCTACGCCAGGCTGGCAGGCAGCGGCGAGGAGCAGGTATTGCGTGAGCGCCACGGCTTCTATTATCTCGCGGAGGCCGAGCGCGCGAGCAAGGGTCTACTTACCCCCGAGCGCGACCGGTGGATGGATCTGCCGGCAGCCAACCAGGATAACCTGCGTGCTGCCCTGGCCTGGAGCGTCTCCCAAGAGGGGAACGGCACCGTCGCCCTGAGCCTGGCGGCTGCCCTGGCGTCGTTCTGGCTCTGGCGCGGTTAGCTTGGTGAGGGCGCGCAGTGGCTCAGTCGGGCGCTGGCCGTTAGTGGTGACGGGCCGCTCGCGTCGCGCGCCGCGGCGCTCAAGGCCCTTGGCACCATGGTGAACGAACAGGGAGAGAGCAAGGAGGCTCTCGTCCACTACAGAGGGAGCGAAGCAATCTATCGCGCCCTTGGCGATGATGCGGGAACGGCATCCACCCTGATCAATCAGGGTAATGCCGCCAAGTACCTGGGCGATTTCACCCAGGCGCGAATCCTGTACGAGCAGGGGAGTGAGATGCTCCGCCGTGTCGGCGATAGGCAGACGCAATCAATTGTGCTCAATAACCTTGGCGCCCTGTGTATCGACCTGGACCTTCCGGGCGAAGCGGCTGTCTATCTTGAGGAGTGTCTGGTCTTGCGCCGTGCCCTCGGGAACGACAAAGGCATTGTGCGGACACTTGGCAATCTGGCTGAGGTCTCGAGGATGCTGGGAGACTACACACGGGCACAGACGCTCTACGACGAGTATCTCCCACTGGCAGAGCGGCTGGGCGACAGGGCGGGAACGGCGATTGCCTGGTACAACCTTGGCCTACTAGCGCGAGCAAAGGGAGAAAAGGATCGGGCGGTCACGCTCTTCCGCGATAGTCTGATCCTCGAACGAGAGCTGGGGAACAAACGACATCTGGCGCATACGCTGGAGGCGCCGGCCGGCCTGGCGGCTCACGAGGGACAGGGGGAACGCGCCGCTCATCTCTTCGGCTTCGCCGGGGCTTTACGCTCGGCGATCAGTGCCCCCATGCCTCCGGCGAACCTGGCTCTCTATGAAGCGGATAGTACCTTCACCCGTTCCCTTCTTCCCCCGGATTCCCCGGCATCGCGGATTGGTGAGGCACTTTCTCTGGAGGCGGCGATCGCCGAGGCCCTGGCGCCGGAAGAGCGTACCGCTGATGTGTGATCGAGTGTGTAGCGTAGGATAGAGGCCTCCGGGCCGGCAAGGTGAGCCGCCACAAAACCGCGGCCCGCCCCGCGCCTAGGCCAATGGTACACTGGAGGGAGAACGAAACCGAGAAAGTAGAGGTGTGTCATGCAAGAATATGGACTGCTGATTAACGGTCAGTGGACGGCGCCCAACGGCACCACCGAGGTGCGCAGTCCCTTCACCGGCGAGCCCATTTATCGCGTCTCCCTGGCCGGCGAGGCCGAGGCGCACGCGGCGATCGACGCGGCGGCGAACGCCTTCACTACGTGGTCCCAAACGCCCGCCCACGAGCGTTCCCGCCTCCTACACCGCGCCACCGCCCTGCTTGAGGAGCGGAAGGAAGACCTGGCCCGTACCCTGGCCCTGGAGGCCGGGAAGCCGATCCGCGACGCGCGAGGCGAGGTAGGACGGGCGGTGCAGACCTTCCGTTTCGCGGCCGAGGAGGCGAAACGAATCTACGGCGAGACTATCCCCATGGACGCCGCGATCGGCTCCGAGGGGCGGATGGGCATCACCTTTCGCCAGCCGATCGGGGTGATCGCCGCGATCAGCCCCTTCAACTTCCCGCTCAACCTGGTAGCGCACAAAGTAGCGCCCGCCCTGGCCACGGCCAACACCGTCGTGCTCAAGCCCGCGAGTCAGACGCCGGTATCGGCCCTCAAGCTGGGCGAGATTCTCACCGAAGCCGGCTTTCCGCCCGGCGTCTTTAACCTGGTGGTGGGGAGCGGCGGCACGGTGGGCGAGGCATTGGTGGCCAGTGACAAGGTGGCCATGGTCACCTTCACGGGCAGCCCGCCGGTGGGGATCGGCATTCGGAACCGGGCCGGGATGAAGAAAGTGATCCTCGAACTGGGCTCGAACTCCGCCACCATCGTACACGAGGATGCCGATCTGGCCCTGGCCGCCCGCCAACTGGCGCGGGGCGCCTTTGCCTATGCCGGGCAGATCTGCATCAGCGTGCAGCGGATCATCGTCCACGACGCGATCCGGCAGCGCTTCCTCTCCCTGTTCCTGCCCCTGGTGCGAGCGCTCAAGGTAGGCGACCCGTTGAGCGAGGATACCGACGTGGGACCGATGATCGACCGCGCCGCCGCCGATCGGGGCATGGCCTGGATCCAGGAGGCGCTGGACGGCGGGGCCGAGGCGTTGCTGACCGGGAAGCAGGAGGGCAACCTGGTCTGGCCCTGGGTACTGGGCAAGGTGAAGCGCGACATGAAGATCGTCTGCGAGGAAGCATTCGCGCCCGTGGCCACCTTCCAGACTTACCAGACATTCGACGAAGCGATTGCCATGGTCAACGACAGCCAATTCGGCCTCCAGGCAGGGGTATTCACCAACAACGTCAATCTTGCCTTCCAGGCCGGTCGGCAAATCCACACTGGCGGGGTGATCGTTAACGACACCAGCAACTACCGGGCGGACCACATGCCCTACGGCGGGGTCAAGCTGAGCGGCATGGGCCGCGAGGGCATCCGCTACACCATGGACGAGATGACCGAGATCAAGCTGGTCGCGTTCAATCTTCAATAAACAAGTGCGGAGCAAACCCGCACCCTTGCGGGTTTGCTCCGCACTTGTTTTGCTCTTTCCATGAATCGGCGAAAGGATCGCGCCGCCGCGTCGTTTCAACCTATAGAGGGTGAAAACGACGATCATGGAGGAGCGCAAGGAACGTGTGGTCCCTGCTTGGTATGGCGGGCGCGGCGCAGGCCGGCGAAGGGGTCGATCCGGCGGCGGCCTCGCCCACAGACGCCGATCTCGTCATCGCCTTCAAGGGGGGCGACCTGGGCGCGTTCGACAGCCTGTTCGCGCGCTATAGCCGGCCCATTTTCGGCTACATTTATCGTAGCGTGGGCAGGGCGGCGCTCGCCGAGGAATTGACCCAGGAGGTGTTCCTCAAGGCGTTCGAGCATCTTCGTCGCACCAGCGAGAACGTGAGCGTTCGGCCCTGGATATACCGTGTGGCCACCACCACTTGTATCGATGCTCACCGCGCGGCGATACGCCGCCCGGTCCTGGCCGACGACGCGGAGGCGCTCATGTCAGCGCCTGGAGGAATAGACCCGGCGGAGCGGCACCTCGAACGCGAGCGGCAGCGTGAGGTGCGATCCGCGCTCGACGCACTCCCGACTCATTATCGGCAGGCGCTGGTCATGCGGCAGTTGCAGGGTCTCACCTATGCCGAGGTCGCCGAGGCGTTGGGGATCTCCGTGGAGGCCGTCACCTCGCTCCTCCATCGCGCTCGCCACGCCTTCCGTGCCGCCTATGCACAGCAGCAGAAGGGAAAGGAATGATGTTTGATCGGCATGCGACGGTCGAACCCCTGCTTTCCGCGTATCTGGACGGCGAGCTGGATGCCGAGCGTCGCGGACTGGTGGAGGCACATCTCGCAACCTGCGCGATCTGCGGCGAGAGCCTGGCCGCCTTGCGGGCCGGCGATGATGCGCTGGCTGCCCTTGCCCCTACGCCCGCCATGCCCGCGCTGGAACGCGACTTTCGGCGACGATTGCGCCGGCGGAGCGCCCGCTCAGGGCTTACCGCCGGCTTAGCGGTGCTCTTTGCAATCATCGCGTGGAGCGTGGGGCCCGAATTGAAGAAGGTGATGCGGCAAAAGGATTTGCCGCTCTGGTTCCGACTGACGCGGGGACTCAGCGCGCTTTTGCTGCTTGCCTCGCTGAGCGGCCTGTTTCGGGAGTTGCTGCGGGACGTGCGCACCCTGGCCGAATATGCATGGCTCAGCGGTGAGCGGAAGGAAGAGGACCAATGACCGATACCGTTCGCTATAGCTACAGCCGCGCCCCCAAAGTGGCCTGGGGATGGGGCTTGATGACGCTGAGCCTCCTGCTCCGACCGCTCTCCGCCCTCGCCCTGGCGGCGCGGGGACGGCCGCTGCCGGAGAAGGAAACCGTGCGCGGCTCGGTACGCGACATGATGCTATTTGCCGGTATCTTCGTCAGCCCCTTCCTCACCCGGCACGAGTTGCGAGGGGATCGACTGGTGCTGCGCCAGGGCCTCAACTTCGGCGGCTCGATCCGCTACCACGACATCGCCGCCGTGCATGCCACGGAGCACAAGCCCACGGGGTTTCCGCTTCGACTGTACCCGCACACCCTCTTCCTGGCCTTGTGGCCGGTAAATCTGGTGGCAATCCGCCTGCGCCGGCCCCAGCGCTTCCGCCTCTTTCACCTCGTGCCCGGCTGGAAAGTGCGCGAAGTGGTGATCAACGTTGACCGGCGCGATGCATTCATCGCGGATCTGCGGAGCCGGGTTGCCGCTGCCCAGACGGCACGGGAGCACTGAGGATCGTATGGATCATCGACTCGTTCTTTCAGCCGCGATCGCCGATTCTACCAGTCAGCAGGTGCTGCTTGTGGTGCCGCTCGTGCTGATCGCGCTCGCGCTCATGGTGTTCGCCTTGATCGACTTGGTCCGGCGCCAGGATAAAGAGGTACGCGGCGGCAAGCTCCTCTGGGGCATCGTGATCGTCGTTATCGGCACCATTGGCCCGATCGCCTATTTCATTTTCGCGCGGAAGGACGTATGAGCATGGCGGCCATAAGCCTGGTGATTGCCGTGGCCGCCGTGGTTCTGGACCTCTACTGCATCAACTATTGCCTGGACGACCTGAACCGGCGTCGGATCGTGGTCGGCGGCAACAAGCAAATGTGGACCGTGGTGATCATCCTGGGCGGTCCCCTGGGACAGGCTGCGTATTGGCTGTACGGGCGCGGGGAGTATTGAACGATGTCCGCATCGGCCATCATCTGCCGCGGCCTGAGCAAACGCTACGGCAACGTCAACGCCCTCGATCGCCTCGATCTGACCGTGCCCGAAGGAAGCATCTTCGGCTTTCTCGGACCCAACGGCGCCGGCAAGAGCACTGCTATCCGTATCCTGGCTACCCTGAGCCGGCCCACGGCCGGTGACGCCTCCATTGCCGGCATGAGCGTTACCAAGCACGCGGATCGGGTCCGCCGCGTGCTTGGTTACCTGCCGCAGGAGCCGGCCTTTCCGGGCTGGATGTCCGCGCGAGAGTTCCTGGAATTCGCCGCCGCGCTCAGCGAGGTACCGGCCCGCGAGCGGCGCGCCCGCGGCGCCGAGGTGCTCGACCTGGTTGGCCTGACCGGCGCCGCCGGACGGCGTATCGGCGGCTTCTCCGGCGGCATGAAAGGCCGTCTGGGTATCGCCCAGGCGCTGATCCATCGACCGGCGGTGATGATCCTCGACGAACCCGTGTCCTCGCTCGACCCGCTTGGCCGCCGCGACGTGCTGCGGATCATCGCGGGCCTACGCGGTACAACCACGATCTTTCTCTCCTCCCATATCCTGGACGATATCGATCGGGTGTGCGACCAGGTCGCCATTCTGGCCGAGGGCCGGCTGATTGTGCAGGAGACCATCACGGGGCTCAAGGAGCGCTACGCGCAGCCCACCTTCGTGATCGAGGTCGCCGAGGA
>JAICHN010000278.1 GCA_025924845.1 Chloroflexota bacterium
ACGAAGGAGGTATACTATAGTCTATACGAACCGTATGGAGCAGAATGTTCGACTGGGATGACACCAATACGGACCACGTGCGAGGGCACGGCATCGACCCGAACGACGTGGAGGAGGCGCTCACCGACCCCCGTCGGCTCAGCGTCGCAGCCTACAACATCGCCGGCGAGGCGCGGCGAGGGGTGCTCGGCGCGACGAGCGCGGGGCGAGTCCTGATCGTCGTGATCACGAAACGCGCGGGATGGACGCGAGTTATCACCGCCTATGATGCCGACCGGGATGAGAAGAAACGCTATCGAACGAGGGGGAAGTGATGCCACGAGCAGCGACAGACAAGACACCGGTCGAGCGCCGGGATATTCCGGCCTTTGCCAACGAGGAGGAGGAACATATGTTCTGGTCCACCCACGCTTTTGGCCCCGACCTGCTGGCCGAGATGGCGCCGGTACCTGACGCCGGCGACGACTTCCTGCCGCCGGCGCGGCCGCGCAGCACACCGGTCCCGATCCGTTTCTCCGACGATGTGATTCGGCGGGCCAAGGCCCTGGCGGCCGTGCGGAACACCGGCTACCAGACCCTGCTGAAGGAGTTTGTGATCGAACGGCTCTACGAGGAAGAGAAGCGCGCCGGGCTGCGCTAGTACCAGATCCCGCTGCGATTGCTGCTGGTCGAAGGCCACGATGCCGTACCAGATGCATCGCTTGATCGGCTGACTCACCTCTCCAGGATCAGCGCGGTCGCCGCGGCAAGCACTCTCCCGTTGCCGCCGGCTGTCCTCCGGGAGCTTCGACCTGCCGAGGTGCAATGCGATCCCCACACCCTCACGGGAAATTCAGGGGAGATAAATGGTCGGCTCGCCGATGCCTCATGCTCGGTCGTGGTAGTCACCTTAATCGTTGTGAGAAGAGGAGGAGACCCTCTGTCTCAACGCGGGCGCCGCAGCGGTTGTTCTCAAAGGAATGGACCTGGGAGTGCTCCTGGCCAGTCTCACGCCGCCGAAGGAGCAGGCCGGCCGGCACGACCCGCACCGAGGCCGCGCCATGGTGAACGGCGGCCTGACTTAACCGCACGGCGGCGAGGGTCCGCGGAGCAGGGGGACGCTCCTTCCTCCTTGGACCTACGTGCCCAGAAGGCGCCGCAGCTTCGACGCGATGGCCGGCAGCACATCACGCGCGTTGCGCCCATGCAGGATCTCATTGATGCCCTGATAGATGGCTTGCGAACCTTCCTGGTAGTGGGTCCCCAGAATGCCGGCCGGACGCGCCACCCGCACGACGCCGGCAATCTCCGGCTTCAGGTAGGGGTTTGCCGCCCGTACCGCCGGGTCAAGCGCGACGGTGAGGATTGTCGGTACGTTGCTGTTGAAGATAGCATCGAACTTCTCGACCGCGGGACTGCTCAGATAGCGCACCCATTCCGTCGCGGCCGTGATATGTTTGGAGTACTTGGAGATGCCCAACTGCCAGCCGCCGACCGTGCCCACCGCCGCATGACCCGTGGCGGCAGGCAGCGCGGTCACGTCAAACTTGCCCTTGACCGCCGCGGCACTCTGGCCAAGCGCGTAGGCATAGGGCCAGTTGCGCATGAAGGCGGCATTGCCCGCGTCAAAGACGCGATCGGCGTCCGCTTCCTGGAACGTCGTCACCGCGCGCGGTGTGATGGTGCCGACCCAGCCGCGGACCATGTTAAGGGTGCTGATGGCGAGAGGATTGTTAATCGTCACCTTCCCATTGTCGATAAAGCCACCTGCCCCACTGGAATAGAGCCACTCCAGGGCATTGCAGGTCAAGCCTTCGTAGGCGTTGCCCTGGAATACAAAGCCATAGAACTTCGGCTTGGTCTTACGCTCACCGGCCTGGATTTTGGCGGCCATGGCGCCGAGATCGGTCCAGGTCTTCGGCGGCCGGCTGTACCCATACTTCTTGAGCAGATCGGTACGATAGTAGAGGATGCCGAAATCACCGAACCAGGGCATGGCGACCAAGCGGTCATTGATCGTATCGTTCTCGATCAGGGACGGGCTGTGCAGCGCCGCCTCCGCGCTCAGGGCCGGCCGCAGGTTGACCAGGCCCGGAGCGAAAGCGCCGGTCCAGATCACGTCCAACATCATGACATCGACCGCCGACGAATGTGTGGTAAAGAGGTGCGCTAATTGCGCATAGGCGGCGGCGGTGCCGAGTGGATGGGGGCGGAGCGTAATAGTGATCCCCGTATCCCGGGTGAATTGGGCGGCGAGCATGGTGTCACGCCTATGGCTGGACCCAACCGCACTGTCGCTGATGAATGTGATGGACTGACCGCCAAGCCTGGCCTTAACGGCTACCCCGTTCGGCACCGGCGGTGCTTGCATGGTCGTCGCGGCTCGGGGCAGGCCGGCGTCACTGCCGGCGGGGAAAACCGGGGCGACCCCAAGGGCCCCCGCCATGACCACCGCTACCGGAATGTTCAGCAGTTGATGCTTCACCTTTAGCTCCATCCTCGTGCTTCATACTCTACACGAAGAGTCTTGGCTCCAATGCGCCTATTCGTACCGGAGCGCCTCGGCCGGATAGACGCGAGACGCCTGCCGCGCCGGCAGATAGGTGGTGATCAACGAGGCAAGGTAAGCGATCACCACGATCAGCAGTATCTGCAACCAAGGCACGGAGAAGACCACGGCGTTGTTGCTCGCGGAAATGCTGGCGACCAGGTTGTACGAGAGGGCCAGGCCGAGCACCACGCCGAGGAGCGTGCCGAGGATCGCCACGAAACTCGACTCCAGCAAGAAGGTCAGGCGGACCATCCGTTTCTGGAAGCCGATGGCCCGCATCATGCCGATTTGCTGCCGCCGCTCGACCACTGAGCGGAAGGCGACCACGCCGAGCGCGGCGATGCCCACGATCAGGCCGAGGGCCATGAACCCCTCCAGGATATAGTTCAGGCCGTTGTTGAAGGCCAGATTGGAGTCATACTCCTTCCGCGCCTCCTTGACGTCGAGGCCTTCGTGCAGAAAGGTCTGACCGAGCAGTAGGGCCGCGGCATGGCTATCGGCGCCGGGAGCGATACGGAAGACATAGGTCGTGGGGCGCACATCCGGGGCGCCTCGCGCGGTAAAGCTGCTCACGCTGGTGTAGATCCCTTGGGTGAGATCGGGGAGGAACGCCGCATAGCTGTCGAGGACGCCGATCACGGTGAGCGAGATGACCGTGCCGCTGCGGGTATCGCGAATCTCTATCATCTGTGGCGCAAAGCTCTTATCTTCGTACTTGATACCCTTGACGGAAAATACGCCGGAGGCACCGCCCGTCATAGTTGCCTGCACGACCAGTGAGCTGTCGATCACCGCATAGCCGGGCTGCGTTCTCAACGTCTCCCAGACCAGCGAGTCGGAGCTAAAGCCGGTCGCGCGCGAGTGCAGCGTAAAGCGGGTCGATGCCAGATAACCGGGATCCAGGACATTGGCGATATATTGCCGCCATGATTGGTCATCCTGTCCAGGCTGCCGGACGCCGATACCCACTTTGCCGATCCCGCCAACCGCCTGAATTGCCGTGCGGAGTTGCGGATTGCCGGCAATAATCGCTGCGTTGTTGGCCATCGTGTCGGGCTCGCTTACGGCGCCATAGATCTGGTAGCCGCCGGTGTCTCGGTTGTAACTGAGATTGCTGGAGGTACTCCGAATCAAAATGGACATCACCATGAGGGTAAAGATCACGAGGCTGAACATGGCGAGGGTCAGCCCGGTGCGGAACTTGAACTGCATCGGGTAGGTGACGGCCATCTTCATGATCGGGGCAAGCGAGCCGGCCTTGCTGAAGGCCCGCATCAGGCCGGCCGCGATCAGGTCGGCATTGAACATTACGGCCCACACGCCGCCTATTACCAGCAGCATGCCCGAGACGAAGAACATCTCGATGCCGCCCCCGAGCTTGGGCACGCCGACCTTCTGCCAGATGTCAAACGGCAGCAGCCAGTAGACGACCAGGGTCAGGCCCGCCAACGTGTAGCCGATACGATTGACGACTGCTTCCCGCATGTCGGTAAAGTTCAAGATCCAGCGAATGAGCATCGCGACACCGATCAGTATCAGGGAGTTGCCGATGCTGAACCAGGACGACTGCGTGGTGTCCAGACCCACAATCGTCAACACGGCGCCGCCCACGATGAGCAACGGGCCTCGTGAGAGCATGGAGACGATCAGCGGCCAGAAGTAGATAGCCGCCAGCACCAGCACCAGCCCTATACTCAGCGCGCCACTGGCGACGCTGAACAGGGCCACGGCCGCCAGGAGACCAAGCACCGACAAGGCGGTGCGAATTGGAACCCGCCGTGGGTGACGAGGTAGACGGCCCAGGGAGCGCTGCCAGGCCGCGGCAATGCTCTTGTTGGTCCCGAATTCCTCGGGCAGGTCGCGGATCGCAGCCACAATGTTGAGCCGAGAGGCACGGAATGAGGAGAAAACAACGGTGATGAAGGTGACCAACGCACCAAGACAGAATGCTACAATCAGACTGCGCGGCTCGACATGACCGGTGACCGTGAAGTCCGATGAGCGCATCAGGTAGGTCATGACGCGCACCATGCCCAAGCCCACGACCACGCCGAGCCCAATGCCCACCAGCGCGGCGAGGAGGTTATAGGCGTAGCCCTCGAAGAGAAACTGCTGGATGAGTTGGCGACGTTTGGTGCCCACCGCGCGGGCCATCCCCATCTCGGCGCGCCGCTCCGTAGCGAGCATGACGAAGATAAGGAAGATCAACATCACTCCCGCGGAGATGGAGAAGAGGCCGAACACGATGAAGACCGTGACAAAGACAGTGGCGAGAACGTCGGCGTAATCCAGCCCGTCTTTTTTCAGTGTCTGGACCGAGTAGTCGCTGATCGAGGCGAGGGTATCGTTCAGCGGGCGCGCAAGCGCGGGGGCGCTAACCGACTTCAGGGCGTTGGCCACCGTCGGATCACTGAGCAGACTCTTGAGCCGGTCGCTCTGGCCGCGCTTCGTCACTTCCGTTCGCAGTTCCGTCAGCCTGTCCTTGGCGCCGGCTTGCAGCGGATCGGCAATCAGTTTCTTCAGTTGTGCCTGGCCGACGGGACCGGCCAGCAAGGTCTGCGCGACGGAGACATTCTTCGGATTGGCGAGTAAGGCACGAAGGGCATTGGTTACCGTGTCGGTATTCCCGACCCCACTGGTAGTATCACCCTTGTTGGACACGAGAATCGCATTCGGCGGCAGTCCCAGGCGCTCCAAGGGTACGATGACTGACGGCAAGATCCGTGTACCGGCTGTTGATAGACCGCCGGATGCAAGGTTCTCATCGCGCAGGATGGCGCGGACGTGGAGTCGCATCGGTTTGCCAAGGAGGTACGCGATCACGGTGTCGCCCGCATGGGCGCTCAGTTTGTCGGCGGCCCCGGCGTTGATATAGGCATCGTTCGGGCCTAGTTGCCCGAGCGTGACCGTCGATCCGCTGTCCGTGGTCAGCGGGCCGAATGCAGCCGGATAGTTCGTAGGGAATGCCGTAAGGAGGCTGCCCGCCTTTGTCTGACGGGAAGTAAGGTCTTGCAGCGGCGCCGCGGCAATCAGCGCGGACATGGAGCCATCGGCTGATTTATCGGTGGCGACCCTGGCCTGGATCTTCTGAACGACGTCGGGTGAAAATGGTCCGACCCCATTCACCAAGGTCTGAGGTCCGATGCCGAGGGTATGGAACACAGCCTCGTCGACGTAGCCGACGCTGCTCACCACGTAGGAGCGCACTGAGTAGCTGAGGGTGTCCCCGGTGCCGAAAGCAGCAGTAATGATCACGGTGCTGAGCATCAGGCCCACGATGATCAACACGGTTTGGGCGGGGCGACGCGGGATGTTGCGGAGCCCCAGCTTGAACAGTAGGTGGTTGCGCAGGGCCAGTATGCCGACCACGGCACTGATCAGCAGCATAAGGACGAGCATCACGCGCATGAGGTCGTCCATGGGGATGCCAAATAATGCTTTCATCAGCGGAGTTTCCCTTCAGGCAGCAGCTCCCGGGTCAACGGACCGGTTGTAACGTGCGGGGAGCGGCGAGCATGTCGCTCATGCCGCGTGCACCCTTGCCCAGACCGGCGTCCTCGATCTGTCCATCGCGCATGCGCACAATCCGATTGGCCCGTTCACCCACCTCGGGAGCGTGCGTGACCAGGACCACGGTCTGGCCCTGCTCCTGATTTAGTCGGCACATCAGGTCCATAATCTCGTTCGCCGCCTCGGAATCGAGGGCGCCGGTGGGCTCGTCGGCCCAGACGATCGCCGGATTGTTGACCAGGGCACGGGCCACGGTGACCCGCTGGCGCTGCCCCCCGGAGAGTTCGGCCGGGCGATGCTTGGCCCAGTTGGTCAAGCCCACCAACTCCAGCGCCGCCAGCGCCCGTTTCCGGGCCTCGCCGGGCCGCACGCCGCTCACCAGGAGGGGCAACTCCACATTCTCCACGGCGCTAAGCACCGGGAGCAGATTGTAGACCTGGAAGATAAAGCCCATGCTCTTGGCGCGGTACTCCGTCTTCCGGTTGTCGTTCATGTCGCGCAAGGGGGTGCCCGCGATGCGGACCTCCCCGGCGTCGAAGTCGTCCAGGCCGGATAGGCAGTTGAGCAAGGTGGTCTTGCCGCAGCCGGAAGGACCCATGATGGCGACCATTTCCCCGCGGCTCACGGCAAAATCGATGGCGCGGAGCGCCTCCACCCGCACCTGCCCCGTGACGTAGATTTTGCGGAGCCCCGTTGCCTCGATAATCAGATCGTGCCCCTTCACGACTCCCCTCCTTCTCGTCATGCTTATCATCTTGATAAATCATCATCTGGGGTGCCGGGCCTGCCCGCACCCTGTCTTTATCAAGCCTAGACCCTGTGCTCCAGCGCCGTAAGGTGCCGTAGGGCATGTAGTCTGGGGCCAAAAGTCCCTACCTTGCCAACCTACTCGTCACGTTCCCTTCACTC